>NZ_CP098478.1:2723328-3025920 GCF_023702675.1 Acinetobacter sp. C26M | reverse complement strand
TACGGTTTGGACCACCACCAATGACCATGATTTTGTCACGGTTTGATGGATTTGCTTCACATTCTTCATCGTAAGTTGAATACATGTAGGCAGTACCCGATTCAAACTCGGCTGCACAAGTATCAACACGTTTGTAAACTGGATATACACCCAAGTTCCAACGATGTTTACGGAATTGCTTTTGTGAAATACCCATTAAGTTGGCAATACGCAGGTCAGATAAACCTTTGCGTTTGAACGAACGGATATTGTCAGCATTCAAATCACCGAAGCCTAAAGTTTTCACTTGCGCTTCAGTTTTGATGATGTCTTCGATTTGGATCAAGAACCAACGGTCGATTTTTGTTGCTTCAAATACGTCATCTAAAGAGAAACCGTGGCGGAATGCATCGGCAACATACCAGATACGCTCAGGGCCAGGAACTTTAAGCTCTTTTAAGATGATGTCTTTAGCATTGGCAGTGCCTGCTTCAACTTTTTCATCAAAGCCACATACACCCACTTCAAGACCACGAAGAGCTTTTTGTACAGATTCTTGGAAGTTACGGCCAATCGCCATGACTTCGCCCACAGATTTCATCTGAGTTGTTAATACAGGCTCAGCTTGTGGGAATTTTTCGAAGTTAAAGCGAGGAATCTTAGTTACAACATAGTCAATCGAAGGTTCGAAAGATGCTGGCGTTACGCCGCCAGTGATGTCATTTTTCAATTCATCAAGGGTATAACCGACCGCAAGTTTCGCTGCGATTTTCGCAATCGGGAAACCTGTTGCTTTAGACGCAAGCGCAGATGAACGTGATACACGTGGGTTCATCTCGATCACAACCATACGACCGTCTTTCGGGTTAATACCGAATTGAACGTTCGAACCGCCTGTCTCTACACCAATCTCACGTAGAACAGCAACAGAAGCATTACGCATCAATTGATATTCTTTGTCTGTCAATGTTTGCGCAGGTGCAACGGTGATTGAGTCACCTGTGTGTACGCCCATTGGGTCAAAGTTTTCGATCGCACAGACGATGATACAGTTGTCGTTTTTGTCACGAACAACTTCCATCTCGTATTCTTTCCAGCCAATGAGTGATTCATCAATCAATAACTGGTGAGTAGGAGAGAGGTCGAAACCACGTTCACAGATTTCAAGGAATTCTTCGCGGTTATACGCGATACCACCACCTGAACCACCCATTGTGAATGATGGACGGATGATAACTGGGAAACCGAAGCCCGCTTGAATTGCCAAAGCTTCTTCCATTGTTTCAGCAATGGCAGCTTTTGGACATTCCAAACCAATTTTACGCATTGCAATATCAAACAGTTTACGATCTTCTGCTTTTTCAATCGCTTCTTTTGATGCGCCAATCAGTTCTACATTATATTTTTCAAGAACACCGTGCTCGTCTAAAGCGAGAGCACAGTTCAATGCAGTTTGACCACCCATGGTTGGAAGGACTGCATCTGGACGTTCTTTTTCAATGATTTGTGCAACAGTCTGCCAAGTGATTGGCTCGATATAAGTCGCATCCGCCATTGCAGGGTCGGTCATAATAGTCGCTGGGTTAGAGTTTACCAAAATAACGCGGTAACCTTCTTCACGAAGCGCTTTACAAGCTTGTGCACCTGAATAGTCAAACTCACAGGCTTGACCGATGACAATAGGACCAGCACCAATAATTAAGATGCTTTTAATATCCGTACGTTTAGGCATTATTCGCTCCTTAATTACTTCTTAGCGGCTTCAATAAGTTCGATGAAATGATCGAACAATGGAGCACAGTCATGTGGACCAGGGCTGGCTTCAGGGTGACCCTGGAAGCTGAATGCTGGTTTGTCAGTGCGATGAATACCTTGGTTTGTACCATCAAACAGTGAACGATGTGTCACTTTCAAGTTTGCAGGTAAAGTACTTTCATCGACAGCAAAGCCGTGGTTTTGAGAAGTAATCATCACTGTACCATTCTCAAGATTTTGTACAGGATGGTTGGCGCCGTGGTGACCATGATTCATTTTCATGGTTTTCGCACCCGAAGCAAGCGCTAAAATTTGATGACCTAAACAAATACCAAATACAGGTAATGTTGTGGTTTCAACAATTGTTTTCACTGCTTCAATCGCATAATCACATGCAGCTGGGTCACCAGGGCCATTTGACAAGAACACGCCATCTGGATTCAATGCGAGTACTTTTTCGGCAGGGGTTTGCGCAGGAACAACTGTTAATTTACAACCACGGTCTGCGAGCATACGTAAGATGTTGGTTTTGACACCATAATCATATGCAACAACATGAAATTTAAATTCTGGTTGAGTGAAACCCTGACCTAGAGTCCAAGAGCCTTCAGTCCATTCAAAACCTTCAGGATCACAGCACTCTTTTGCAAGATCTAAACCATTTAAGCCGCCAAATGCACGTGCTTTCGCAATTGCTTCTTCTTCTGTAATATTCTCGCCAGCAAGGATGCAACCATTTTGGGCACCTTTGTCACGTAGAATACGAGTCAATTTACGCGTATCAATATCAGCAATCGCAACAACATTATGTTGTTCCAAGTATTCACTGAGAGATTGTTCAGCACGGAAATTACTGTGTAATAAAGGAAGATCACGAATAATTAAACCATTCGCCCATACTTTATGGATGCGACCTGATTCAACGTCTTCACTATTACAGCCAGTATTTCCAATATGAGGATAAGTCAACGTCACAATTTGTTGTGCGTAGCTTGGGTCGGTCAAAATTTCTTGATAACCAGTCATGGCAGTATTAAAAACGACTTCACCAGTCGTACTACCCGATGCACCGATAGACGTTCCTTTAAAGATCGTTCCATCTGCGAGGGCTAAAATGGCGGGGGTGCTCAAACCAAAGCTCCTGAACTAAGACCACAAAAATAGGGCTGTAAAAAAGCGAGTAGACATAAAAAAAGGCAGGCCGTCTTTAAAAAAACATGCCCCTCCTTCCAGTCTGCTCGCTTGTAACTTAACAGCGCATTATACGCATGAGTGCGTGAAAAGTCTATGTGTTTTATTTATTAAAGTCAGAATTCCCCAATTTCTTTTATAAGTATAAGTACAGCAGTGTCTATTGCAAAATCAGTCATCTTTATATCGTTATCATGAGATATTATGCAAATTGTCTAACAATTTTTTTGGTGTTTAAGAAGTGACCGTTTTATCCTATCTACAGCCAAAATTAACAATCAATAATGAGGGGAATCAAAATGGCTGAGAATCAAACTACACCTGCTGCAACTGCTGAAGAAGTGAAAGATGTTGTGGTAGAAAAAACCACGAAAGCGAAAGAAGCTGTTGCTGAAAAAACTGCTGAAGTCAAAGAAGTGGTTGCTGAGAAAACTGCAAAAGCAAAAGAAGTTGTTGCAGAAAAAACAGCAAAGGCAAAAGAAGTGATTGCTGAAACTCAAGAGCAGGCGAAAGAAGTAATCGCTGAAACTCAAGGTCAGGTAAAAGAAGCTTTGGCTGAAACTCAAGAAAAAATTGAGGCGGAAGCGAAAGAATTGAATCAAAATATTCAAAACCAGTTGACTCAAATCAAGCAAGATTTACTAGAACGTATTGAAGTGATTAAGACTCAACTTAATTCATCTCAAGGTAATTTGCTTGAACTTAAAAATGCATTGAAAACTGAATTAAATGCATTAATTGAAGACTTGACCAAAGTGAGCAAAGAACTGAAAGATGACATTAGCCAAATTTCAGTGAAGCACAAAGATACGTTGGTGGGTAGTTTTAAACGTACTAAAGAACAGGCTGTTGAAGCTTGGAATAAAGTACGTGCTAGCTAATTCATCCTAGCTATAAAAAAAGCGAGAATTTTTCTCGCTTTTTTTATTTAAAATTGATGTAACCAATCACGTTTGTTATGAAAGTCAGCTTGAGGACTACTGTGTTGCATCGCAAAATACTGCATACCTTGTGTCGTTTCTAGGACAGCAGTTAAGCCAAGATATACGTCAGCCCATTTCAATTCATGTTCACGCATAAACTGTGATAAATCTAAACTGACATTTAAGCCATAATGGGTGCGCTGTAAATGATTCAATTCAATGTCATAAGCAGCGATTGGCGGCATATTTTCAGGAAAGCGGTATTCTTCAAATTGGTAAACTTGCCAAGCCTGAGAAGGGGAAAGATTAATTTCACGATAGAAATCTTGATCTTTCACGCCTACAAAAATTTCAAAGCAAGTGTGTTCCCATAAAAAGTCCTGACGTGGATGTGCTGAGACTTGATTTGGGTAAATCAGAAATTGATTTGGGTCACGAACCCAAAAACCAACATTCAAGGTGGCTGGCGTTTGTTGCTCAATCGCTCCAACGACCGTAATGGCACTAAAGCGATCAAAAGCAGACAGTTCATAACTTGCCATCGTAATTACTTATTATTTAAATGAGCAAAACGAACTAAGTTAGAGAGGTGCTGGTTTTGTTTTGCTGCTTTTTTATAAAGCAAAACAATTTTACCAATTTTCTGTACAGATTCTGCACCAGTTGCTTCAACAATCGCGTCAATCACTGCTGCACGTGCATCACGATCTTCACCTGCAATTTTCACTTTGATGAGTTCATGATCATTCAGTGCACGATTTGTTTCTTCAATGACGTTTTCTGTAAGACCTTGGCCACCAACCATTACCACTGGGTTAAGTGCATGACCAATTTGACGTAAACGTTTACGTTCATGGATAGATAAAGCCGCCATTAAAAATACCTGATTGGAAAAACGACCTAGTATAACTTGCATCCCGATTCTAAGATAGATTCAGAAGACAAGCACTTGAAACAAATATGTGAAAAATTGCTGAAATATCCAATGATGACGATCGAAAAAAATCTGTAAAAGTTCGTGTGAATGAAGTACATCCGTACTGTAATGAGAGTAATTTTCACGTACAATGATACATCAGAAGTTTTTTGAAATTTAGTGAGTTATGGCGACACGCATTACCAATCAAAAATTGTCTAAAAGCAGTCGTGTGTGGATGCGAGAGCACTTAGATGACCATTTTGTGAAGAAAGCACAAAAGGAAGGCTATCGCGCACGTGCCGCATATAAGCTACTTGAAATCCAAGAAAAATATAAAATGATCAAACCTGGGATGACCGTGGTTGATTTAGGTGCGGCACCAGGTAGTTGGTCGCAAATTGCAGGTAAACTGGTTGGATCAAAGGGCTTGGTGATTGCTTCAGATATTCTGGCAATGGATGCTCTTCCAGATGTGACGTTCCTGCAAGGTGACTTCCGCGAGGAAGAAGTTTTCGAAAAATTGTTAAATATTTTAAATGGACGTCAAGTAGACGTTGTAATTTCAGATATGGCCCCCAATACATCAGGTAATAGGGCTGTTGATCAACCGCGTCAAATTTACTTATGTGAATTGGCTTTGGATTTTGCTCAGAAAGTACTCGGACCAAACGGACAGTTTATTGTTAAAGTGTTCCAAGGTTCAGGATTTGATGAATTCAGAAAACAGGTGGTCGATAGTTTTGATGTATTAAAAACAGCCAAACCTGCGGCATCACGTGCTCGATCGAAAGAAGTTTTTTTGATTGGCCAAGGTCGTAAAAAGGCATTGCAATAAAAGTGTACTTGCCAAGTTGTTAAAAATTGTGCATTTTGTACCTTTTAAGTTTTTTGCAACGCAAATTCATTGCTGTTTTTGTGAAGGTCAGCCAAGATTAGGTATGATCAAATTAGATTGATATGGGAATAAAGCCTTGAGCGATTACTTCAAGAATGCCGTATTGTGGCTCATCATACTCGGTGTTCTGATTTTGATTTTTAGCAACGTCAGTGACCGCAATAAGCCTGCAGCGATGAAATATTCTGATTTCGTTGCAGCGGTGAATGCTGGGCAAATTAAACAAGTCACAATTGACGGTTTAAATATTAATGGTGAAAAAACCAATGGTTCTGCCTTTGAGACGGTTCGTCCTCAAGTGGAAGACACTGAGTTGCTACCAAGCTTGAATAAACAAAATGTAGTGGTTGAAGGCACAGCGCCACAACGTCAAGGCATTTTGATGCAACTTCTCATTGCGAGTTTCCCAGTATTGCTCATTATCTTATTATTCATGTTCTTCATGCGTAATATGGGTGGTGGTGCTGGTGGCAAAAACGGTCCTATGAGTTTTGGTAAGTCAAAAGCAAAAATGTTATCTGAAGATCAAATCAAGTTAACATTTAGTGATGTTGCAGGCTGTGACGAAGCAAAACAAGAAGTGGTTGAAATCGTTGATTTCTTAAAAGACCCTGCTAAATTCAAACGCCTTGGTGCAACCATTCCGCGTGGTGTGCTCATGGTTGGTCCTCCAGGTACTGGTAAAACATTATTGGCGAAAGCTATTGCTGGAGAAGCTAAGGTTCCATTCTTTAGTATCTCTGGTTCTGATTTCGTTGAAATGTTTGTCGGTGTTGGTGCGTCTCGTGTCCGCGACATGTTTGAACAAGCAAAACGCCATGCGCCATGTATCATCTTTATTGATGAGATTGATGCAGTCGGTCGTCATCGTGGTTCGGGTACAGGTGGTGGTCATGATGAGCGTGAACAAACCCTGAACCAGATGCTTGTTGAAATGGATGGTTTTGAAGGCAATGAAGGCGTGATCGTTATTGCTGCAACCAACCGTGTAGACGTACTGGATAAAGCTTTACTTCGTCCAGGTCGTTTTGACCGTCAAGTGATGGTGGGTTTACCAGACATTCGTGGTCGTGAGCAAATTTTGAATGTTCACTTGAAAAAACTTCCTTCGGTAACTGGTGTGGATCTTAAGGTTCTTGCACGCGGTACACCAGGATTCTCAGGTGCGCAACTTGCAAACTTGGTTAACGAAGCTGCATTGTTTGCTGCTCGCCGTAATAAAAATACGGTTGATATGCATGACTTTGAAGATGCAAAAGACAAGATCTACATGGGTCCAGAACGTAAATCGATGGTGATTCGTGAAGAAGAACGTCGTGCAACGGCTTACCATGAAGCTGGTCATGCCATCGTTGCTGAAATTTTGCCGGGTACAGACCCTGTGCATAAAGTAACAATCATGCCGCGTGGTTGGGCGTTGGGTGTGACTTGGCAGTTGCCAGAACAAGATCAGACTAGCCACTACAAAGATAAGATGTTGAATGAACTTTCAATCTTATTTGGTGGTCGTATTGCAGAAGAAGTGTTTATTAACCAAATGTCGACAGGTGCATCTAACGACTTTGAACGTGCAACTAAAATGGCACGTGCAATGGTGACCAAATATGGTATGTCTGATGCGCTTGGCGTAATGGTTTATGAAGATGAAAACCAAAATGGTTTCTTCGGTAATGTGGGTAGCCGTACGATTTCTGAAGCAACTCAACAAAAAGTTGATGAAGAAGTACGTCGTATCTTGGATGAACAATATAAAGTTGCACGTGATATCTTAGAAAATAACAAAGATATCGCTCATGCAATGGTGAAAGCGTTGATGGATTGGGAAACAATCGATCGCGATCAGATCCGTGACATCATGGAAGGTCGTGAACCGCAACCACCTAAAGTTTATGTTGCTGATAATCCAGTGGCTGCATTTGAACCACCGAAAGATGGTCCATCGACACCACCACCATTACCAGCAATGGGCTAAGCAAAGATAAAACAAAAGAGCGACTTCGGTCGCTCTTTTTTTGTCTTGATTTTAGTCCAAACTGAAAATAAATCATCAACGTTCTAGAAGCAGTCTTGTTAAAATAAGCCTGTTAAAGTAGGAAGAGTTTTGATCATGCAGTTAATGCCATTACCACAAAATCAGTTACAGTGTGGTCGTTTTAAGTTAGATCTCTCTCAGCCTCATGTGATGGGCATTTTGAATGTCACACCTGATTCTTTTAGTGATGGCGGACAGCACCACCAAAAAGACCAAGCAATCAAACATGCTTTACAGATGGTTGAAGATGGCGCAACCATTATTGATATTGGCGGTGAATCTACCCGTCCAAATGCTTCACCTGTTGAATTAGCAGAAGAAATTCGTCGAGTGATCCCTGTGGTCGAAGCATTATCAACATATGATGTGATTATGTCGATTGATACGAGTCAGCCAGAGCTGATGCGTGCAGCGGTACAAGCAGGGGCACATATCTGGAATGATGTCCGTGCATTAACTCGCCCAAAGGCCTTAGAAACCGCTGCTGAGTTGAATATTCCTGTGATACTCATGCATATGCGTGGTGAACCGACCAACATGAATCAGCTTGATCAATATAATGATGTGACTGAAGACGTGATTCATGAGTTACAACAACGTCTGGACCAAGCGATTGCAGTAGGTGTTAAATCCGAAAATATTATCATCGATCCTGGTTTTGGATTTGCCAAAAATGCTCAACAAAACTTTCAGTTATTGAATGAGTTCTGGAAGCTTAATCGAATGGGCTATCCAATTTTATCAGGTTTGTCACGTAAACGTTTTATTGGTGAAGCCTTAAATGGCGTAGCTGCGCAGGAACGTGCTGTGGGGAGCGTAATGGGGCATCTGTTGAGTATTCAGCAGGGCGCCAGTATTGTGCGAGCACATGATGTTAAAGCGACTAGTGACGCAATTAAAGTCTGGAAAATGATGCTAAAGGGCTAACGTTGTATGGGTCGGTAGAGCTTTAAGGCTCTATTGACTTGCTAAATAAGATTAAATATAACAAATGCATAATGAAGATGAGTGATATTAAAAATGGAAAATAAAACAATCACATATAAAAGTTTGTGGGTGTTTGCCCTTATTCTGAGTCTCGGTTTTATTGTTTCTGCAGGTGTGATGGGTTATGCGCTTAAACAGTTTAATAGTACTAAAAACTCAATTACAGTCAAAGGGTTAGCTGAAAAGCCGATTCAAGCAGATTCTGCACGTTGGGAAATCAACTTACAAACTAACCACATTTCTGAAACGATTCCAGAAGCCTATCAATTACTTGATCAGCAAATGAAAGCATTACAGACCTTCTTTGTTGAACATGGTTTTAAGGCAGCGGATATGCAACTCGGGAATAAGCGTTCTGAATCTTATTATGAGGAAGTCGATACAGGTGAAGGTCGTACCAAGCGGGAGTTTAAAGGCTATATCGCCTTGCAGTCTTTGGTTATCAGCAGCCGAGATATCAAGAGAATTGAACAGGCGGCAAAAGATGCTTATTTACTGGATGAAAAAGGTATCGCGATTGAACAGAAACCTGAATACCTAGTGTCGAATTTAGAAGAAATCAAAATGTCCTTGATTGCCAATGCCACTAAGAATGCATATAGCCGAGCCAATGAGTTTGCTAAAGTCGGTGGGGTAAAGGTCGGGATGATGCGCTCAGCTAGCCAAGGTGCATTTTATATCTTGCCAGAAAGCGGCTCGGATGATGACAGTGATTATGGTGGTGCTTATGATAAGGCTACTATTAATAAAATTGCCCGTGTGGTGGTCACCATCAATTATGCGATTGAGTAGAACTGTTGCTTTAAATCATGAATAAGCAATGTGAGAAAGATACATACAAATACGATGTATCTTTCTTTTTTTTCATACAATCTTTAGATATCGCTTTCATTTGAAAAGACAAAATAGAATTTGGGAATTTAATAATGCATCAATCAACAAAAATATTAACACTGAGTTTGCTCAGTTGTATGATCATGGCCTGTAGCAATCCAGTCAAAGAGCAAGATCGTGTTGCGGTTGAAACCACAATGGTAATGCCTGCACCGATTACGTCAAATCAAGGCTTGGCACAGACGCGTAAGATGATTGCACCCAAATCATATATTGCGGTGATGCCGACCATGGAAAGACCTCGATTAGAGCAGAATACGGAAAAGTATCAAAAAAATGAGGTGAATCCAGTTCATCGTGTTGCGGATCAAGCTGTTTCAACCTTTAGTATAGATGTGGATACGGGTAGTTATACCAATACCCGCCGTTTTTTGAATGATGGTCGTTTGCCGCCTGTCGATGCTGTTCGTGCCGAAGAGATGATTAATTATTTTGATTATCAATATCCGCAGCCGAATAGTATTCATCCCTTTTCAGTTAGCACAGAAACAGTAGATTCGCCTTGGAGGGAAAATGCCAAGCTGGTTAAGATTGGCATTCAGGCTAAAGATCTCTCCACCAAACAATTACCTCCAGCCAATCTGGTATTTTTGGTGGATGTCTCAGGGAGTATGGATGCGCCTGATAAGTTACCTTTAGTCAAACAAACCCTGCGTTTGCTTACCGAGCAACTACGTCCTCAAGACAAAGTCACAATCATTACTTATGCCAGTGGTGAAAAACTGGTTTTAGAGCCAACATCTGGAAATGAAAAAGATAAGATTTTGGCGGTGATTAATGCTTTGCAAGCAAGTGGTGCGACAGCAGGGGAACAAGCAATTCAACTGGCTTATAAGCAAGCCGAAAAAGCCTTGGTGAAAAATGGCATTAACCGAATTTTACTGGCGACGGACGGTGACTTTAATGTAGGCATCACCGATTTTAATACCTTAAAAGGCATGGTTGCTGAGAAACGAAAAAGTGGGATCTCGTTAACGACTTTAGGTTTTGGCACAGGCAACTACAATGAGCAGTTGATGGAACAACTGGCAGATGCAGGCGATGGCAATTACAGCTATATCGACAATAAAAATGAAGCAAAAAAAGTGGTACAACGTCAGCTTTCCTCGACATTGGCAACCGTTGCTCAAGATGTCAAAATTCAAGTCGAGTTTAACCCTGCTACGGTGAAAGAATATCGCTTAGTGGGTTATGAAAATCGAATGTTGAAACAAGAAGATTTCAATAATGACAAGGTAGATGCAGGAGATATTGGAGCAGGACATAACGTCACTGCAATTTATGAAATCATTCCAGTTGGTCAACAGGGTTGGCTCAATGATTCACGATATCAAGCTTCAACAAAGATAGATGCAGCGAAAAAATCAGAATATGCCTTTGTCAACTTGCGCTATAAATTACCAAATCAAGAAAAAAGTATTTTGCTCAATCAAGCGGTGAAAGCTGAAAGTAAAACCCTTGCACAAGCAAATAACGATACCCGTTTTGCGATAGCAGTTGCTTCCTATGCTCAGCAATTAAAAGGTGGACAATATAATGGTGCAATGGGTTGGGATCAAATTATTCAGTTGGCGCAACAATCTGCCAAGCCTGATCCCTACCAAATGCGAGAGGAATTTGTTGAGTTGGCGAAAATTGCCAAAAGCTTGAGCGCAAAAAAAGATTAAATATTGTTTTAAGAAATGGTCGGAAAGCATAATGTTGCCGACCATTAGACAAGAATGGTTTCAATAACAGAAGAAATGATAGTTCAGATGAAAACACCACTAATTCGGTCAAGTCAGTTAAGTGAGCTGAATAATTGCAATGTTTGGTTGAAAATGGAGTCTACTCAGCCTACAGGTTCTTTTAAACAACGTAGTATTGGTAATGCCTGTTTAAAATATGCTGAAAAAGGCGCAAAGAAATTTGTGAGCTCTTCTGGTGGTAATGCTGGGATTTCTGTTGCATATATGGGCAAGCTGTTAGGAATTCCAGTAATAGTGGTCGTGCCTAAAACAACTTCGCAACAAGCGATTAATTTAATGCGGCATGAAAGGGCTGAAGTGATTGTGCATGGTGATTCATGGATCGAAGCCAATGAACTCGCACTCTCTTTTGTGAGTGAGGAAGCCATATATATTCACCCTTTTGATGACCAATATCTGTGGGATGGTGTCGCTTGTATTATTGATGAAGTGATTACAGAGGGAATTCGTCCTTCGGCAGTGGTTTTATCTGTTGGCGGTGGCAGCCTACTTTCAGGTATTGCTCAAGGTTTGCAAACGCATCAGCTGGACATTCCCATTTATGCAATCGAAACAGAAGGTACCGCTTCTTTAAATACCTCAATGCAACTTGGGCAGCATATTAGCTTAGACCGTGTCACAGGTATTGCAACCACACTTGCAGCAAAACGGGTATGTGAGCAAGCATTTAAGATCGCTCAACAGCAAAATGTTCATGGAATAACGGTTTCTGATCAGGATACAGTGAGCGCGTGTTTAAAGTTTTTAGATGACCATCGCAGCTTGGTGGAACCCGCATGTGGGGCAACTTTATCTATTTTGTATGATAAAAAAATCAAGTTTGAACCAGAAGATGATGTATTGGTTATTGTCTGTGGTGGTGCCTCGATTAGCTTTGAACAGCTTTCAGAATATGCCCAGCAATTTGCTGAACCCGTCAGGAGTTAGATCATTGGTTATGTATCAGAACCTTTCTCATAACTCGTATTTAACAGAGCGTAGATGGACTAACTAATTTCTAAAATGCGGTCGGAAAAACCGCTTTTTTTATGGCTAAATATCGTGATTTGGGCTGGATTATGTTATAAGCATGGCGTTTTATTGGCATATTATTTTTTATGTTTGAAGATTTACTCCTCCCAATGTTTGACGATGAATATTATCCCGATATTCTCGTTGCTGAAGTGAAACAACATATCCAGCGGTTTTCAAAAAAGGTCAGTCGTACCGACTTATCTGAGACAGAAATTTATCGTTATGCACATCAAACCATGATTGAAATTAACGAAATGAAGCCGCAGTTTGAAGATTTAGAATCAAGTTTAGATGATACTGCCGCAGATTATATTGCTGAAGCGATGATGATGGTGGTGCAAGATGTTGGTTATCTAGAGATCGAAATGGAAGAATTGATTGCGAATCGAGAGTGGTAAAATACACTCTCGGTCGGTCTGAAAATAGGTAAGATTATTTTGAGTCAGTCTTATCCCAAAGCTTCGGTAAAACAATTTTTCCTGAAATCCAAGTTTCAACTTTAGGTTGTTTCGTACTTTGATAGTAGGGACTTTCACTATTGATCAATAAACCTAAAGTATCACCTTTGTTTAACTGCCCGTGCACACTGGCTAGTTCGATCATTTGATCTTCTCCATACTGATTGGCTAATCCCGATCTAATCTGATCATAATTTGTTTTCTTCGCAGGATTAAACGGTGTAGTCTGATCATTTAACACTGTATATTTTCCTGTCAGCTTTGATTTGACTGCGACTGAAATAAACAAAGTTGCATTTTCAAATTCAGAGGTCGTTTGCATGTTTAACGAAACAAGTGGCGAGCCTGTAATTGATGTTGATTGCTGCGCTGTATAAATCGGTACAAACACCGCTTGGCTTGCCGTAGGTGCAATCCATGTTTTCTTCAAATCGTAGCTAGTGACTGGTTTAAGATCAGAAAACTGATTGACTGGGCTTTGATCAACACATAACTCAGGTAATGATGTAGTAGAGGGCCGATCTTTTAACTTCTGCTCAAACCAGGTCAAAATGGTTTTTTGTAGATTGTACTGTTGTTGATTACCACAGCGAACTGATTTACCAATATACCAAAATGGTGTACTTCCTAAGGGTGAATGCTGGGTAAAAGGTTGTAAATGACCACCTTGCACCCCGATTAAATGTACTTCATGTTGTGCTTGTTGGATACATTGTGCTGCACTAACCCCTTCATTAAAAGGGAATAATACATCTCTGAAGCCCTGAATAATTAAGGCATCTGCCTGTGGAGCTTGGTTATGGCTACAAAACCAGCTAGCTTGATGGGTTTTGAGGAAATCATAAGTCGATTGTTTTAGCTGACCTTGTTGTGTATCTAAATAAGCCTGTTTCAACTCAGGATCAAACTTATTCCAATTCCACCAGTCACCAATCAGATTGAGGAAACCAATCCAGTTACTTTTAGGGATGCCATTCGGTGCGAGACTATGCACAATGTCATACCATGTGGTAATTGGTACAATCGCTTGTAAACGTGGATCTAAAGCAGAAGCAAGATATTGCACGCCTCCTGCATAAGATTCACCAATCATTCCAGTACGAACACCATGTTGATTTTTTGCCAGTTGCGGCAAGTTTTTTTCAGCCCAATTCATGATGGTAATGACATCTTGGGCTTCCTTCTCTGGATCGGTTAGCCTAATTTTACCTTGGCTATTGCCATGCCCACGTTGGTCATAACTAATCACCCAATAGCCATTCTGCCAAGCTGTTTTCACCACTTGCCCTGTGGGTAATAAGAATCCATATAAACTGAGTTCGGGTCGTTTCATTCGAGACAGACCAAAGCCATGCGTATGTAAAATTAATGGCGCAGTTTGATTGGCTGTTAGATGCGGTTGATAAACCGTAAAGGCGAGAACAGTTCCATCTGGAGCTGTAGTTTTGGCTTGATAGTAACGTTGTTTGAGTTCGACTGTCTTTGAAATAGTTGAACTCGGCTGGATGGTTGCATGTACACAGCCCTGTAATATAAACATTAGACTGAAGCAGAGCCATAAGACGTAAGAACGCATCGATTATTTCATCCTTGAACAAATCTTTGAGAAGTCACGCGGAGCGTTGCTTCAGTTTACTTGAGCTGATTCCTAGATACCATCACTGATAGGTCATGTTGTTTGACCTATCAGTTTTCATCGTTATAACAGACGCGGTTTTTTTCGGTAGGCATAAAGAAATAGGCCTAAACACAGTAACATTAAACCAATGAGCAGATGTGAGCTGAGAGGCTCATGGTTGAACAAAAAGCCCCAGCAGGTGGCAAAGACTGGGGTTAAAATGGTAATCAGCATGACCGTTGTCGGGTTCAGTTTCTGAATCAGGTGAAAATAAAAAATCATGGCCAGCACAGATGAAAATAATGCACTATAGAGCAGTGCCAAACTGGTTTGCAGGCTTGGTAATTGTGTTGGTAGATCAGATAAAAAGAAGGGTAATAAGCATAGATAACCTAACCATGAAACGATGGTTGAGCCCGTAGTTTGGATAATGGGATGAATGTCTGCGCCTACTTTTGCAACACTAAACATTGACAGTACATAAAGTAGCACAGCAATCACTTCATATATTATTCCCAGTAAATCTACCTGAATATGATTAGTAGCAAGCCCCATGGTCAGTGACAAGCCAAAAATTGCGACTATTAGTCCATACCATTGGCGTTTTAAAAAGTGTTCACGTTTTAAAATAAAAACCGCGATGAGACCAGACCATAAAGGCGCTGTTCCATAAATAATGGAAATCATACCTGATGAGACACGTGTTGCCCCCATATAACAGAAGGTCATGGAGCCAAATAAGCCCACTGCGCCTGAGGCATAACTGATAAAGGCTTGACGAGTCAAAATGAGCTTTTGCCTAAAATAAAATAGACAAATAAATGCTAAAGGAATAGCAATACTGAATCGAAAAAATAATCCCCATGCCCAATGAATCTCATGCACAGTCAAAACAGCTGCTAAAGGAGTGAATGACCAAATCAGCACGACTGCGATGAATTGACCGACTGTAGCAAGGCGAGGGTGATGAGGGGCTACAGTCGGTTGAATCTGTGTGCTGGGGATGAAATTCTTTTCTGGTAACTGTGTCATGGGGTAGCTCCTGTTATAACAACGGTAGGGTTTTCGAATCTATAAATTTGGGCAATAAAAAAGGTCGCTGTTGAGGCGACCTTTTTTTCATATGATGTTTTTAATTTGTCATCGGATGAATATGTTTAAAGTCTCCTCGCATGAAGATGCAGACACGTCGCCATGCAGCATTGACGGAAATGCAATGCGAAATGGTAATTAGACGTGTAAAAGGAGCTTTGGGGATCAACATATCAAAAAATCTAAATAGGATTGGTTTTTTATAGCATAAGGTTTGAGTGAAAAGTAGTCGTTTTCTCAAATTAAGATAAAAATATTAGTAAGTGGAATAAGTAATTTAGCATTGCTTAAATTGCAGATTTTTCCATAATGGTGCCATCAAATTCTGAAAGAAGTTTGCTCTTGTCTGCTTTAGAAATTGTTGCAGTGATTATTAGCCTGATTGGTGTGACCTTAACCATCCGACGCAATATGTGGTGTTGGGGATTCAACTTTATTGCTTGTGCTTTATACGCTTATTTTTTCTTTACCATAAAATTGTATGGTGAAACGATTTTGCAATTTTTCTTTATCGTGATGAATGTTTATGGATTTTATTATTGGCTCAAAGGTAAACGCCAAGACCATGAGATCCGAATTGAACCAATTGCCAAGACTGTTGTACTCGCACAAATGTGTTTGGCCGTGGTATTTGGTCTGATCTTTGGTCTGATTCTTAAGCATTTTACCGATGCTGCTGTACCCATGTTGGACTCACAGTTAGTGGCATTTAGTCTACTTGCAACTTACTGGACCAGTCGTAAGCATATTGCGACATGGATCCTCTGGATTTTTGTCAATATCATCTACGTGGGGATGTTCAGTTATAAAGAGGTTTTCCTCACAGCTGGCTTATATGCTGCTTTTGTGGGGCTGGCTGCATATGGCTGGTGGCAATGGGAACAGGTCAAGCAGAAACAAATGGCACATTCATAAACAAGGGCAGCTAAGCTGCCCTTGTTTGTTACGGCTCAATGATTATTGAGTTGTGGCCTGATAATTTTGTACGGCTTGACGGCCTAAAGCGGGATCATCGGTAAACAGACCATCAATTCCAGCTTTGAGATAGAGCTGCATTTCTTTGATGGACCCTGTGCTGCAACGCTCAGCAACTTTCGCGACATCAGTACTACATTTCAGTGTATCGGGTAGGAAGTTGTTTTCTGGACGGAAGGTATAAGGATGTACTTTTAAATTGACTTTATGCGCATCTGCAACGAAAGAGGTGGTCTGTGTCATTGCGGCATCTTTAAAGACATAGACTTTCCATGGACCGACGCCATTGGCATAAGCAGATATATCCTTCAGGCCCTGTGCAGTCGCTAGATCAGCATAGGTTTTAGGATTGTTTTGATCGACATAGTCCGCTGGTCTTGCACTTGGAGCATCATAGAGCTGAATTAATTGTGCATGTTTAACACTCTTGTGTAAATCCAGTTGGTTTTTCAAATATTTTAAATTGCCAACTTCGAAAGATTGTAGATAAATTGGTGCAATATCGCGAGTGTATTGATATTTAGACAGCGTTTTAAGTAGCGTGTCTTCCATCGCCAAATTTTGTTTTTGGAAATAGGTCGGATGTTTAGTTTCAATATACAAGCCAATAATTTTGCCGGTTTTTTTATAATGCGCATCAGCAAGTTCAATGATCTGCTCTAACGTCGGAACAGGATAGAGATCATTGTATTTTTGATTGTCTGGTCGGAATTGCGGAATACGTTCACGTGCTTTCAGTTGTTGTAATTCGTTTAAAGTAAAGTCTTCAGTAAACCATCCTTCCAAAGTTATACCATCAATCACTTTAGTTTTTTTACGATCCGCAAATTGGGGTAGGGTCGAAACATTGGTGGTACCCCCAATTTCATTTTCATGTCGAGCGACCAAAATACCATCTTTAGTTGAAACTAAATCTGGTTCGATGAAGTCAGCACCATCATCAATGGCTTTTTGATAAGACGCAAGCGTATGTTCTGGGCGCAAAGCACTGGCGCCACGATGTCCGATCACTAAAATTTTTGGCAGTTGATATTCAGGTTGCGTGGTATTAGTTTGATTATTATTGTCATCATTACAGCCTGCAAGACTGATCAGGCAGAGACAAAGCGCAGCTTTTTTAAACATGAACAAACTCATCAGTTTTTATCTAAGCGGCTAGTTTGGAAGCTAAAGTTATCAAACCGATGACAGTTGTATGATGCTTTTATGAAAATATGAAGAATTCTAAAGTTGTGCTGTGATAAGTAAGAACTCCAGTTTAGATGAAGGTGCTCAACTGAAGTTCTTTTATCGTTAAGACTTATGTTTCCAATACGGCCAATTGATCTCTGGTGTGAATTGATAATTTTCATCTTCCCAATAAGATTGTTTTGGCGATGATTTATCTTTAAGCCCCATAATATGCATGAGATTGTTATCGAGTTCGGCTGTATTTAAGGTCTTGTCTTTGTTCACCCCTGTCGTCCGCATTTTATCAGACCACATGATTACCGGAACTTGATAACCAGCTTTGGTATTTGGACTATGTCCTGCATAGTCAATTTCATGTCCAACTTCATTACCGTGATCTGAAACAACTGTGAATGATCTGAAGTCTGGCACGGCATCCGCTCTTAAATCATCTAGAAACTTGGCCAGTAAAGAGTCCTCGTATAAAACCGCATTATCATAATCATTACGCAATGAGCGAATCCATGGGTCAATATCTCGTTTTTTAAGTTCAAGTTCGACCTGGTCATTACTGGTGCTGGTAAATTTATTGAATGTATCTGGGTAACGCTCTTTATAATTTGGATGTGCACCAATTAGATGAAGAATAATTAATTTTTTTGGTTCTGGGTCTGCCAGTGCCTGTTGATAATCAGGGATTAAGCTTTCATCCAAAGACGTACTACTGCGCCCAGAACGGGTATTTTTATACACGGCTTTATCGGCATAGGAACCAAATAGAGACGATAAATAGGTATCATCTTGATTGCTGAGCCAATAAATCTTATAACCAGCAGCACGTGCATAGGCCAACACACTTTCGGATGAATACTTATCATGTTCTGCTGCTGGACTTTCAGTCAATAAAACACGCAGCGCATTGATAGTAGATGGTGCTGGAGAAAAAGCATTACAGAAGACTTTAATTTCACCGAGCCGCTTTTTCATTTCTGGTGTGGTATCTCTCGGATAATTGCATACACCTAAGTTTAGACTGGTGAGGCTTTCTGAGAGAACCAAGATATGAGTCTGTTTTCCTTTGGCTTGGTCAGTCAGCACTAAATTATTTTTTGCACTTAAATCCCACTGATGATGCACATCTTTATGCTGCTTGATTCTATCTTTAAAATCTTGAATTTTAGTTTGGAACTCAGACCAAAATATAACAGGATGTACCTTTCGAGATGGTTTCATTAAATAGCTGGTGGCGGTTAACAAGATCAGTAAAATAATGCAACTACGATAAACACGGCTTTGCCAAAGTTGACTGAAATGAATCGGTTTAACCAGTTTAAACACAGCAAAACTATAGAGGCTTAGTGTACTGAGTAAACCAAATACCACAGCAGCAATCGTGACTAGATGAAGCTGGATAAATCCCCAGGTTTCTTGTTGATTGGTATTGGCAATTGCTTCGATAATAAAATAGGCTTCATTATCACTATTGAATAAAAACCATGTACTCGAACGGAGTAGGGCATCGAGCCATGCGATGAACCACCAAGTAATTGTGAGAACATACCAATATATTTTTTGTCGCGTGATTGCGAGATAGATAAAAACAACACCAGGTAAAGATAAAAAGCCGAGCCTTAAACCATCAGACAAATTACCAGCGCTAATCAGCAAACCTCCAGTAATGAACGCTGGAAGCAGAATAAGCAGCAAGATATTAAAGTTTTTTAAGCTGGCCTTCATATATGCCTAATACAATGGGGGGAGAGTAACCGAGCGTGCTAATATCGTTTTTAGTAGGGGATGTGTCAATTCCAAATTAAGAAGTATTTGATTGCACAGTGAATAAAATTGATTAGTAGCGCTAAATAGTTTGGTCGTTGCCAAGATATTGCATTAATTTATGTTCAAGTACGGCCGAAATCCATTATTTCTCCTCAATTACCGCTTTTTGAAATGATATGTTAATAGGGATGGTGTTTGCCTGAAAGCTCGGTAATGATCATAGGGTGATCGTAGCCGCATCTCACCTATCTTTTTGAAAAATTGACTGTTTCACGAATGGAATGAACAGCCATGTTATCTAAGTTTTTTATTCATCGCCCGATCTTTGCTGGTGTACTGGCAATCATTGTCATGGCTGTTGGTCTGTTTTCAATTTTAAATTTACCGGTAGAGCGTTATCCAGATATCGCACCACCGCGAATTACTGTCGCTGCAAATTATAGTGGGGCAGATGCACAGGCAGTTGAAGATAGTGTTACCCAAGTTTTAGAACAACAAATTAAGGGTATTGATCATCTGCTGTATTTCAACTCAAGCAGTGATGCCAGTGGTAATAGCCGAATCAGCCTGTTCTTTGATCAGGGTACAGATCCTGATCAAGCACAGGTACAGGTACAAAATGCGATTAATGGTGCGATCAATCGCTTACCTGAAGATGTACAGCGACAGGGTGTAAATGTACGGAAATCTTTAAGTGATTCGTTTATGGTGATCGGTCTTGGAGATAAGTCTGGGCGTTCAACCAATTTAGATATTTCAGACTATTTGACCAACAATTTTGAATTGAATCTAAGTCGAATCGAAGGGATTGGTGAGGTTAGTGTATTTGGATCACAATATGCCATGCGTATTTGGCTTGATCCACAGCGTCTAGAGCGTTATCAATTACAAGTCAGTGATGTTCGTTCAGCAATTGAAAATCAAAATACTCAAGTTGCGGCAGGTGCGATTGGTGATCTACCGACAACTGATCAACAGTATCTCAACGCTAAGGTTACTTCGGGCTCTTTATTACGAACACCTGAACAGTTTGAAAATATCATTGTCAAAGCCAATACTGATGGCAGCTTTGTCTACTTAAAAGATGTGGCACGGGTTGAGGTCGGTGCAGAAAATTATCAAGTTTTCAACCGTTTAAATGGCTATCCAGCATCAGGGCTTTCACTATCCTTGACTGTAGGGGCCAATGTGATGCAGGTGGCCGATGCAGTATATAAGGAAGTGGCGCGTTTAGAGAAAGACTTACCAGAGGGCTATTTTGTGGTCTACCCACGAGATGATACGCCTTTCGTGAAAGAGTCGATGTCGCAAGTGGTTTCCACCTTGATTGAAGCGATTGGTCTGGTCGTCTTGGTAATGTTTATCTTTCTACAAAATTGGCGGGCCACATTAATTCCAGCAGTTACCGTTCCTGTGGTGATCTTAGGGACTTTTGCTGTTCTCGCTGTGCTAGGGATGAGCATAAACACCCTAACTTTGTTTGCAATGGTGCTGGCGATTGGTTTGTTGGTCGATGATGCGATTGTGGTAGTCGAGAACGTTGAACGGTTGATGCATGAGCAGCAATTCAGTGCCAAGCAAGCCGCGATTCAATCGATGCATGAAATCAGTGGCGCCTTGGTCGGGATTACCTTGGTGCTTACGGCTGTTTTTATTCCAATGTCATTCTTTAGTGGTGCAACGGGTATTATTTACCGTCAGTTCTCCATTACCCTTGTAGTCGCAATGGGGTTGTCTTTATTGGTCGCATTGATTTTAACACCAGCCTTATGTGCGATTTTGTTAAAGCCTCAACAGAAACAGGCACGTTGGGCGGTCAGGTTCAATCAGGGATTGGACTATATTAAAACCCGCTATCTCAATGTTTCACAAAAAGTGATTAATTTAAAGACCATTTCACTGTTGGGTATTGTGTTGCTGATCGGCAGCTTTATCTGGATTTATCGTGATCTACCAACCAGTTTTTTACCACAAGAAGATCAAGGGATATTAGGCGTGCAATTCCGTTTGCCAGAAGGCACGCCGATGAGCAAGACTGAAGAGGTTGGAAAGCAAATTTCAGATTATTTCCTTGAACATGAACAGGCCAATTTGAATGGTGTGATGGTCATTCATGGGCGTAACTTCTCAGGAACAGGACAAAATTTGGGTCAGGCCTTTGTTTCATTGAAACATTGGAATGATCGCAAAGGTAAGGAAAATAGTGCGCAAGAAATTCGTGCGCGAGCAATGAAGTATTTTTCAAAGAATAATCAAGCTCGGATTATGGTGTTGATGCCTTCGGTAATTCGTGGCCTTGGGAATTCAGATAAAATGGAGTTTTGGCTACAGGATACCAAAGGTGTAGGGCGAGAAAGTTTGTTGAACTCTTTCAGGAGCCTACAGCAACAGGGCAATGCTTTAGATTCGGTTGAGAATCTCGATAAAAAAGGCAATGATGATCAGGCTGTGCTGAATATCAAGATTGATCATAAAGCTGCCATGATTCATGGGCTGAATGTGAGTGAAATTAACCGCACTTTATCGACCGCATGGAGTGGTAGCTATATCAATGATTTTATTGATCGTGGACGAATTAAACGTGTCTATTTACAAGGTGATGCACCTTATCGTTCTAAGCCAGAAGATCTGAATTATTGGTATGTCAAAAATGCCAATGGGCAAATGGTACCATTCTCGCAGTTTAGTCAGATTAATTGGCAAGGTGCTCCTCCGATGTTGGAGCGTTTTATGGGCTATCCTGCTATTAGTCTGGAAGCAGATGCAGCTACTGGTTTCAGTAGTGGTCAGGGCATGCAGGCAATTCGTGGTCTGGTGGATAAAATGCCTGATGTTGGTCTGGCATGGAGTGGTTTGTCTTATCAGGAACAGGAGTCAAGTAATCAGGCGATTTGGTTATATCTAATTTCGGTTGCCTTTATTTTCCTATGCCTTGCCGCACTGTATGAAAGTTGGTCAATTCCCTCTGTGGTCATGTCGGCCATTCCGCTCGGGATAGGAGGTACGATTCTGTTTAGTTATTGGTTTGGTTTTGCCAATGATATCTACTTCCAGATTGCGCTACTCACAACCATTGGTCTGTCTTGTAAAAATGCGATTTTAATGGTCGAGTTTGCTGCGAGTCTGCAACAACAAGGTCGTAGCGCATTGCAAGCTGCTTTAGAGGCAGCTGGGCTTCGACTCAGACCAATTTTAATGACTTCAATTGCATTTGGTGCAGGCGTGATTCCATTGATGTTCTCTAGTGGCGCTGGCGCATTAAGCCGACAAGCGATTGGCTATAGTGTGTTTGGTGGAGTTGTTTTCGGCACCATTTTGGTACTTATTTTTATTCCATTCATGTATGTACTGGTAAGAACCACATTTAAACCGAAGACAACAGTTGAAGCTAATTAGAGTTGGTTAAAATCAGCAGCAGAAATGAATCATTGGTTCCTCTAATAAAGGTTCGAATTGTTCATTTTTGTTGTCTAAGTTGAGAATATAAAAAAATATTTGTAGTATTGCCGTGCCGTATAAGCGGCCTAATGAGGTTTGATTCCCTAAATGGACACGCAGAGTTGTAGTTTATTCCAAATTACACATTTTTATATTGATCAAAATCTGAATGAAGTTCTCTATTCGACCGTAAAATAATACGCCGTGTTTAGTTCTTCATTGCAGATATTTTGTAGTGAAGAGGCGAATATGAGCTACAACAACTTTTTATATTTATTAAGCGACGCACTTAAAAATAATCATATTGAACTGGCGCTTGCATCAGTTGAAACATTTCAAGCAGTCGATATCGCAGATCTATTGACACAGCTCTCGGCTGAACAAAGTCAATTGCTGCTCACGCATTTACCCGATCGGGCCTATGTATTTTCATATCTTCCACCAAGTGAACAAGTCAAACTGGCTCAAGCCATGCCTAGAAATATTTTGGCCGAAATGATAGGGGAAATGTCATCGGACAAACGTGCTGACGTTTTTAAGTGTCTCGATGAAGAACAACAAAATGCATTGTTACCAGCCTTGGCACAGGCGGAACGCGAAGATATCCGCCAACTGTCGTCTTATTTAGAAGGGACGGCTGGTGCGATCATGAGTTCAGAATATGCGACTTTAAAACCAAATATGATGGTCAATGACGCGATCAAAATGCTACGTCTTGAAGCACCAGATACCGAAATGATCTATTTTGCTTATGTGCTCGACGAAGCACGTAAAATTCTTGGGGTCTTATCTTTAAAGCAGCTAATTCTTGCACCTGAAGAGCAGAATATTAATGAGCTGATGGAAACCAATGTTTTAACCGCTTATGTGGATACAGACCAAGATGAAGTAGCAAAAACCATTGCACGTTATGACTTGCTTGCCTTGCCGATTATTGATCATCACCAGATGATGGTCGGCATTGTCACCTACGATGACGCGATGGATGTGGCCAGCGAAGAAGCAACCGAAGACTTCTTAAAAGTCGGTGCGGTGAATGCCTCATCTAAACTGAGTATTAAGTCTGCACCCATTTTGCAACTTTATCAGAAGCGTGTTTTTTGGCTAGTTTTCTTGGTGTTCGGCAGCTTGTTGTCAGGGATAGGTATTGCCCACTATGAAGATGTGATTGCAAAAAATCTGGTGTTGGTATTCTTCTTACCGTTATTGGTGGGAAGTGGAGGGAATGCAGGTTCACAATCATCAACGCTTATGGTACGTGCTTTAGCAACGGGAGATGTACAATTTAAAGACTGGTTTCATCTGTTAGGACGAGAAAGTCTGGTGGCTTTATGCCTAGGTGGAACCATGGCTATCGCTGTATCACTATTGGGTTATTTCCGTGGTGATGAAATGGTGGCTTTGGTATTGGCGCTGAGCATGATGGGTATTGTACTCATGGGCTGTTTGATTGGAATGAGTTTACCTTTCATTTTAAATAAAGCGGGACTTGATCCTGCCAGCGCATCGGCACCCTTGGTGACCTCAATTTGTGATGCGACAGGTGTGCTGGTGTATTTATTTATCGCATCGATGATTTTATTCTGATTGGTAATAATAATTGTACCGACAAAACGGAAAATCTGCTTTATTCTCAAGCATAAACATGGTTTTTAGGTTGAGTGAATGACTGCTCCAACAGAACAAAAAAAATTAACTCAGCAGCAAGCGATTGCTGTCGAACGTGATTTAGCAAAATTTGCCAATACCATGGACAGTTTGGTGCGTATTCCTTTCACCAAACAGGGGGTCGGAGCCGATGCTGCACTGAGTACCATTCCTTTTGCAGGTGATATTGCTGGCTTTATTTTAACGCTGTATGCGTTTAAAAAGGCGAGGGAGATTGGTGTACCACAGCATAAATTGAAGGGTGTGGTCAGACTGGCGATTATGGATATGTTGGTGGGTTTTGTACCGATTGTCGGCACATTATTTGATGTATTTATCCGTCCGAGTCGTAAGACGCTTGAAATTGTACATGACCATATCCGTGAGGAATATCAAGTACACAGCGATATTCATGTGGTCCATCCATTCTTACATGAGTCGCTTGAGCAGAAGCAAAAAACCTCAGCATTTTGGCGTAATCCAATCGTGAGCTGGATTTGGTTGCGTATCCCAGATTTATTGGGAATCGCGGTTCTAATTTTATTGGGCATCGCGGTTTGGGCAGGCTTTAGTTATCTGTGGCAGTTTTATCAATCTTTCCAAGCACCCTAGATTTTTAAGAAAAAATAAAGCCTCCATCACGGAGGCTTTATCATTTATCTGATACTGATTATTGAACATTTAATTGCTGTAATGCAGCAACACGTTGTTCAATTGTTGGGTGAGTTTGGAATAAAGCAGCTAAGCTAAAGCCTTGTTCCTTACCTTCCGCAATCGCAAATGCTTTCATTTCTTTCGGCATTTGATCTGGCATTTCTGATTCTGCTTGTAAACGAAGTAGAGCAGAGATCATCGCTTGTTTACCTGCTAAACGTGCACCAGCTTCGTCTGCGCGATATTCACGTTGACGAGAGAACCACATCACGATGGCAGAGGCCATAATACCGAATACGATGTCGAGTACGATGGTAATGGCAAAATAAGCAAGTCCTGGTGCTTCACCATCTTCACGACCAAATACATTACGGTCAATGAAGTCACCCGCAATACGTGCAAAGAACATCACGAACGCGTTGACCACACCTTGGATCAGTGCAAGGGTAACCATGTCACCATTGGCAACGTGACCGATTTCGTGCGCGAGTACTGCACGAAGTTCATCTTTGTTCATACGCTCTAATAGCCCTGTAGAAACAGCTACTAATGCGTCATTTTTATTCCAACCTGTCGCAAATGCATTGGATTGGTAAGAAGGGAAAATACCCACTTCAGGCATGTTAATACCTGCACGTTGAGATAATTGCGCCACTTCTTGTAATAACCAAGCTTCTGCTTGACTACGGGGTGCATTTGGGTCAATTAATTCAGTCCCAGTGGTTTTTTTAGCCATCCACTTCGACATGAACAGGGAAATAATAGAACCCACCATACCAAAGACAAAACAGACGACTAAAAGGTTGCCTAGATTCAAGCCCCCTGCGCCATGGTAACTACCGACACCGAAGAGTGACAAGATAATGCCAGCTACAACCAGTACCGCGAGGTTGGTTAGCAAGAACAAACCAATCCGCATCATTGAGAAAATCCTCTTATAAAGATAAAGTGATCTGATTTATAAATTATAAATCATAACGCTAATATGCAGGGCGAACCCTAAAAATTCAAGCAAAAAATAGGCGTAGATACATTTAGCCTATAAAACGATGAATTGGCTGTGAAACAGGGACTTAAAAGCAATTTTGTATAAAAATATTACACAAAAATCATTCTGTGAGAATTGATGGTCTTAACGCTTAGTCACTCAGACGGATTCGAGCAGAAGCAGTGGCATTCGTGGTGGTATAGGTCCCAGAAGGTGCATCGGTAAAGGTACCATCGGCAAGGGTAATAATTTGACGGTTATATTGTTTTGATACAGTAGGTGCCGCAACAGTGTCATTTACTGGTGCAGTGTAATTTTCCGATTGAGCCACGATTTGCCCGTTAGAAGGGGTATTTACTGAGGTATTTGGTGATGTTCCTAAGCTTGAAGCATAAAGATTTTGATAACGACTGGTGACACGACGTACATAATCTTGAGTTTCACGAAATGGAGGGATGCCACCATACTTGTCAACGTTGCCTTCACCTGCATTATAGGCAGCGATTGCTAATTGGGTATTGCCATTAAAACGTTTGATTAACCAACTTAAATAACGTGCACCTGCAAAAATGTTCTGTTGAGGATCGTAGGCATTACTGACGTTGAAACGACGTGCAGTTGCAGGCATGAGTTGCATTAGACCCTGAGCACCGACAGGAGAACGTGCATTAATATTAAAGCCTGATTCAGTATGCATCACTGCTTTAATCAGACCTTCTGAAACACCGTGCTGTTGTGCTGCTTGGCGAATTAGGTGGTCGAATGCATTTTTATTACGATTGTAGCTTGGTAGCACAGAAGCTTCAGTTGCCCCCCAGTTACTATAGCTATGGATATTACTGTCAGGGTAATACGTTGCTTTGACGACTTTTAAATGGCTGTACTCTGCTTTTTTCTTATTGGTAAGGAGAGTCGTCCCATTATTGTCTTTAAATTGGTAAATAGTCTGCCCAGCATAACTTGACGTTACGCCATTTAAAAAACCGATTGTCCCCAAGCAAAGGGCAAAAAAATAAGTTGTTTTGTTCATCGTTATAATATTCACGAAAGGATGAGCATAAGTTCTTCACAGCAGTGTAACAAAAAAAAGTAAAAAAAGAACTTTCGCTACAATTTTTTTATTTTCGGCTGTCAGACAAAAATCAAGTCTTTTTGTTCGAATGTTCAGCAAAAAAAATTAAAATATTTTTTTTAAAAACTAAGTCTTGACTTATGTAAGTCGTTGATTTTATTTTTATAAAATCATTGGTTAAAAAATGATCAATTTAATCAGAAGCCTTATTCTAAGATAAAAAGAGTTTGTCAATAGCGAAGAAATCCACAAATTTATCCACAGCTTTTGTGGACAACTGTGGAAAAGTTTGAAATATAAGCAATCCAGCGGAATCTAAATTTTTTTGATCAGAATTTTACCAGTATGAAACTCAAATATGACGATTGGAAGAAATTGAAAAATTCTTTAGATGCGCATTTTTTCTGAATGAGATAAAATCTTGCGGGTATTTTTGTTTATGAGTAAATCACGTCTATGTACGCGCCAGTGGAATCCAACCAAGGATTTAATTTCAAGCCAGAACTTCCTACAAGTTCAGCGTATTATCGCTTGTTGAAAAAGCTTCGTCGTCAGGTTGGGCATGCAATTCGTGATTACAACATGATCGAAGATGGTGATAAGGTCATGGTTTGTGTGTCTGGTGGTAAAGACAGCTATACCTTACTGGATATCTTGTTGCAGTTTAAACGGATTGCACCTATCAATTTTGATGTTGTGGCTGTCAATCTGGATCAAAAGCAACCTGGCTTCCCTGAAGATATCTTGCCGCGTTATATGGAAGAGAACAATATTCCATATTACATCCTTGAAAAAGATACTTATACCATTACCAAGCGTTTAACACCTGAAGGCAAAACTTACTGCGCAGTATGTTCTCGTTTACGCCGTGGTTCGCTGTATGGCTTCGCTCAAGAAATTGGTGCAACCAAGGTTGCATTAGGTCATCACCGTGATGACATTATGGCAACGTTCTTCTTGAACTTGTTCCATGGTGGTAGTTTGAAGGCGATGCCGCCAAAATTACTTTCATCGGATAAAAAGAATATTCTGATTCGTCCTTTGGCTTATGTCGAAGAGAAAGACATTATCAAATATGCGGATTTACGCCAGTTCCCAATCATTCCGTGTAACTTGTGTGGCTCACAAGAAAACTTACAACGTGCCATTATTAATGACATGTTGCGTGAATGGGATAAGCAGCATCCAAAACGTTTACACAGTATTTTTGGTGCCTTACAGAATGTGTCTCCGTCACAATTGGCGGACCGTGAGCTATTCGATTTTGAAGCATTGGATGCCCAACGTGAGTTTGATTTGAAAGACCCAGAAGAGCTGAAAAATCGCCTGGATGTGGTCAATCTGAGTTTTGCTGCTGAGTAAAGTGTAAAACTTTTTGAAAAGGTACTTGTTAAGTACCTTTTTTTTATAAAAATTTTAAAAATTGAATCACGCGTACAAAAAATCATAGCCTAAAATAAAAATTACATGCTATAACAGGGCACGAGCAAATTGCTTCATGAGATGTCGTCTGGATAGATGGCACAAGAAATTGAACAAATACATTTGAGGAATAATCATGGCTGCATTTTTAACTGATGATTGGTTTGCAACTGTTGAAAAACTTACTGCTGAAGCAGGTGATTTAAACTTGCCGCCAGCACTTGCGAATTTAGCGATTAACTTGGTTGTAACAGATGCAGCTGGTAATACAGAGTTGGCTTTAGATGCTGGTAAAATCCAAAAGGGTTTATCTTCAAATGCTAAAACAACTTTGAACATGGATGCTGAAACTTTACGTAAAGTATTCTTGGAGTTTGATATGGCTGCTGCGATGCAGGCATTCATGACTGGTAAAATCAAAGTACAAGGCGATATGTCTCAGCTTATGGCTTTACAAACAGCCAAGCCAAGCCAAGAGCAAAAAGATTTATTCAAGAAAGTACTTGAGCTTACTGCTTAATTCTTTCCGAATAAAAAAAGCTTACCCAGAGGTAAGCTTTTTTTATATCTATTCAGTTAGACATCAATACGGCTATTGGTTTTGAGATGCTCTAAATAAGTACGAATACGCGTCACATATTGTACGGCTTGTTTATATCGACCATTTCGTGCTTGGTTGCGTTGTAAATAGTCATATAAATTGACCCACTGATTTGGATCTTTGCCTTGTGCACGAATTCGTTTCTGAATCTGGCTGATTGCACCAGGACCCATATTGTATGCAACCAAGGCATACCAGTTACGGTCTGGATAAGGCACATTGCCAAATTGATCTAACATCAGATCAAAATATTTCGCGCCACCTTGAATACTTTGCAGTGGATCTGAGCGATTGCTTACGCCCATCGCTTTGGCAGTGCTGTTGGTCAACATCATTAAACCACGTACACCAGTGGGAGAAACTGAGCTTGGTTTAAGATAAGACTCTTGATAGCCAATTGCTGCGAGTAAGTGCCAATCTAAATTGTATTTAGATGCGCTTTGTTTAAAACTTGCCTTATAAATCGGCAAGCGTTGATTCAAATCTCTTTGAATCGTAGACCAAGACTCTGGTTTAACCACATTGCGGTTATAGAATGAGGCCAATTGTTGAGTTGTACCTGATTGCTTGCTTTGACAGATAAAACCACTCGCTGTGAGTGTGAGCGGATCATCAGCTTGTTTAAACACCCAATTTAACTGAGGATTTAAACCATTTTTGCTTAAGCTTGCTTGATCACCACAACTTGCTGAAAATGAAACCAGTTGTTTATTTTCAATCGCAGCCAGATTGGCTGTTGTCATGGCAATGTTCGCTTTACCTTGAGCAACCCATTTCAATGCCGTGGCATTGTCAGGAACGGTTTTGAAATCAAGCTTTACATTTAAGCTTTGTGCGTAATTACGCACTAAGTCATAACCAAAACCATGTTGGAATTGACCGTCTTTAAAGACCGTGGTTGGACTTTCAACTGCAACTACAGTTAAAACGTTGGTATTCACAACTGTATTGTATTGATGTGATTTTTCAGCATTCAAGCTATTGAAAGGAAGGATTGCAGCTCCTAACGCTAAAACTTGAAAAGGTCGTTTGGAAGATAAAGAGTTAAGGCTAGGCCTCGACCCAGAACTTGAATTACTGTGCATGTTGTCTCCGCTACAGGTAATTTATGCCCAAAAAGTTCAGCAAAACACTGCCTTAACTTTTAAAAGTTGATAAATTCAATAAGGGTGGGCAAGTCATGAACGTCATTCAGTAATGACATTGAGTTAAAGGGAAAGATGGTGCAAATGTTTCACAACATTTACAAAGTGTATAAAAAATAAACAAAAATAAACTTAGGGGCGCATATTAAGCGTCAAAACCAAGAATGTCAAATTTTGCACAATAAAAAATTGAGAATTACATCACAAACCTATGATTTGGAAAAGAATAAAATTTATACACTTTAGCGGTGGCGAAATAAGGAATACAATGCAAAAACTTGTAAATGGACTGTTGTATTAACGTATTTGGGCTTATGAAATCGAATTTAATTACACGTACTGGACATGATCTTTTGGTCGCAGAGCTAAAAAAGCTATGGCATGACGAACGTCCTGAAATCACTAAAAAAGTAAATTGGGCGGCAAGCCTTGGCGATCGTTCTGAAAATGCAGACTGATTTTTATAACCCTATGATTTGTACTATTTTATTTTTAAAATAACAAAAACATAACCTTAGAGATAGTACATATACTAAAAAATATACTATAAAAAGATTTAACGATTAAAACGAACAACTAGAACTACTCAATCCAAACATTAGGGTGATCCTTATGAGACCTGAGTCTTTTGAAATAAAATTATTGAGCAACTTAGATGGCGAAGATCTTCAAATAGTTAAAGATTATTGGATACAAACTTACACAACGACTGGTGATCTGAAATTTGCAATTAGTGCTAAAACAATTACAGAACAATATAAATTTACAAATACAAAAGAATTATCAAATTTTATTGAATTACATAGCTGCCTAGAACTTATAGATACCAATTTTGAATGTAGAAAATGTCACTCAAGAGTAGGTTTTAAGAATAGGAGTGTTTATAAAGAGTTTTTTAAGAAAGGTTATTTATGTGTAAATTGTGAGTTAAAAAAGAATAATAAAAAAGCTAAGGATTTTATTGATGAATATAAAAATATATTGCAGAAAAAAACCTTTTCTGAATTCGATTTTAGCTATCTTGAAATGATATACATTTTTCTATTCCTATCTCTTGACACAATGGGAGAAGAAAGATTTATCAATAAGAAAGTGTGGGATAGTTTTTATGAAGAAGAAAGAGGTGGGGCAAATATTGTGCTTCAATCCTTGTTTGATAAAAGAGCCATAATTGATAAGTACAAAGATTTAAATAATTTAAAAGAGCAAATAAGTTTATTTTTGCAAGAAAATAGCTCTACTCTTAGTGACGAACAATATGATTCATTAGTAAGAGTTCTTCAAATTAAAGTGCAAAATGGCATTTATTTGGCTATAGATGAGGATGTTAGTAATTACGAGTTGAAAATATTTTTTGGCGGTTTTATTGACATGTTTAAATTAGACATGGTTGATATCCAGCAAATAGAAAATTTTGTTAAAAATATTAGATTACAAGAAATATATAATTTAATTCCAGAGGTCTTCTCGAAATTTCCAGTTCCCTATGAGAAAAATTTAAATTTAGAAACTAATTTAATCCAACTGTCAGAATACTTTGATCTAGAACATTCATATAGCCTTTTGTTTTATCAGGCAAAACTGCTAGCAGGAGATTTGTTTATAGAAAAAATTAAAGATGAAATTGATCATGAAAAGCATAAGAACAAATACTCGAATAAAATTGCTTATTATATTAAATATTTAGTCGATTCGAAAAAGAAGCCAAACTATCCTAAAAAACTACCTGATAATTGGCAATTCTCCAAAATTGAGCAATTTATAAGCTTAAATTTCTTTGATAATCAACATAATTGGGCTGGAATGAACACAAAAGAAATCGTTTCTAAATGGTTAAGTAAACTATCAATAAAATCAGAGTGATCAAGTGTTCCATGTTTTTTTTAATAGAGGTAGGATATTACGAAGAGGTTTGGAGAATCTAAATGAATGTAGAGCGACATGTATATACAGATGAAGAATTTGTAGAGCTCCGTACAGCCCATATGTTAGCAAAAAGTATCTTGGGCCACTCTTACCCTCAAAATGTCATAGAGGCTGCAGAAAAGCGAACTGAGGAAGACTTTGAGAGAATGGTTAGGGGAGAGGTTACACACGCAGAGGTGGAAGCTGAGTTATTGCAGCAATGGAATGCAAAAGTAGCACTTAAAATAAGGATTGGTAAATTAGAACAAGAACTTCAACAGGGTCAAGAAATTCTTAACAACTGGAAAGATAAAGAGCAACTAATGTTTGAGCGTCATAAAAGTTGTGTAGAGGGGCAACGTCTTAGACTGGATGAAATGAGAAAAGCGCTAATTAGGCTGGGTTAGAAATATGAAAAACCATTAAATTAATATTAAGCGTCACAGACTGACGCCTTTATATTAAAACTATAGATTTTTATTTTATAAAACCATACACTTAAAGAGCATATAGAGATATTATTAATTTTACTCTTCGCTTTATAATTTAGAAGAGTTAATTTTCAACTTAATAAATTGTAGAGGGACGCGTGTCAGAAACGATAAGAATTGCTGAATTAGCTAATTTAATCACTCAAGAGATCGGTGACTTTCTTAAATGGACGATCCATCCTGAAAATGATTTAGATTTTCCTTGCTTAATGAAACCTCAACATTTCGTAGGTGCTGCTGAAACGGCTGATAAGACCCATCCTACAGATTTAGTTATTTTTTATGATGATCCTTATGAAAATAAAAGAGTATTCCTAAATACTGATTTAAAAAGTTATGCCTCTGATTCAATTGGTTATAAAGTTGTTAAAGAATGGTTGATTAGTATTACTAAGGGGACTGTATGTAGCTTAGCAAGTGCGGAATGGAAACAACGATATGGTATAGAGGGGAGTTATGATATAAGAGGACTTTTGTTTGTCTATAACCATGATGGGCGTTTTGATAAACCATTTTATTCATTTATTCATGATTATCCAAATCCCCCACATGTCGGGCCTGGAAGAGCGCCTGCAAGATTTCATTTAAAGGATTTGAATGTACCTGCAAATATTAAACTTCATATCATTGAACCTTTGTTAATAGATAGTATCTTATCAATTAAGCATGATTTAAATGTTTTAAGGACAGAGCAAAAAGTTCCACGGTCGGATGCTTATGCTCCTATTTCATTTTTTTATCCAAATAGACAGCGGTTTAAAAGTCGAATCACGCCACAAGAGTGTCCAGCAACAATAGAATTGATAAGCGGACCTTTTTTTATCATGAATTATGATAATTATACAGATTTTGAGCCTAACCCATTAGAACCAGCAAACCCTACCATTATACAAAAGAGTAGAGGTAATATTATATATTACAAAGAAAGTGGTAGTACGGTTGATGAATTTATTTATCTAATTGAAACATTGATGATGTACGAGTTAATTTCTGAAAATTGTGAGACTCGCATACGTCATTGTGCGCGAGATAAAGCAAGTACGGCTATGCAGAACTTTCATGCGGCTATAGAAAAATATTGTGTTATGTGGGATTACAGCGACAGTATGAAAAATATATTTAATAGGATTGAGTTTGCTGAAGTTACTATAATCCAAAAAATCTTTTGTAATCAAAAAATTGATAGATCTCCAGTTCAGGAATAAGCTATGAGTAAATCTTATAATATACCTAATGATTACAATATATATAGTGCATTAAGTACTGGTAAAGTTTCAGATTCTGTTATTAATACTCTTTTTTTAAAAAGAGGGATAATTTTAGGTGGTAAAACAACTAGAGAGAATAAAGCAGATTATTTTTCTTCATTTATGCATGGTTTTGAGGATTTTGAGGTAATCTCAGCACAACATAGTAAAGTAGAACGATCTGAATATACATCTTCTACAAATTTGAATACACAGTTAGAAATTACTGATGTTGTACCCATTATTTCAAATATAAAATCTTCTTTGGATCTAAATATTGGTAATATACAGCTTAAAAATGTTTCACAAAAGATGAGTAATAACGTTCTATCTCTTGAGTTTGACTATGAAAAGTTTCATCCAGAAAAGCAACTTTTTGCCCAAATAGAAAATAAAAAGTCTGTTTTAACTTTTAAAAAAATAGATGGCCAAGAGCAATTCTATTTAGAGCATCCCGCTACACCTGAAATGATATTGTGGAGTGAGTCTGTTATAAATATATTAAAGGAGCAAGATTCTACGTTAGGCGTCGATAAAATTGATTTAATAGGATTAACGAAACCAAGCTTATATTGGCAGTTTTTTGATGAGTTAACATCAAGTTTGGATAGATATACTCGCACAAATGTTGTTGAAATATTATTTAAAGATCCTAATAGTAGTAATAGTGATGACGATGATGAAGGAACTTATAAGCTTATAAGTGCATCTTATAGAGGTAATCAACTCCATATGTCAGCAGATTTTATGGAGAAGCTAGAAGAAGGCTATAGATTATATAGATTTAATTGGGATTGTGTGGACTCTAATATAACTAACTCAGATAAATATCGGTTATCAATTAAAGTTACATATGATGAAAATGGGAAAAGCAATTTCTCATTTATTTCTAAAGGGTTTTATAAAAATAAAGATGGTAGATTTTCAAAAACACTTAACCCTATTCCTAATAGTTTGGATTTAGAGTTTAATAAAATAGTTTTTACTAAAGGGATCAGCTTGATAGAAAGTTTAACAACGCAACCTTTAAGATTGTTGGCCCCAATTAATGAGGGTGAAAACTCCAATCTTGAATCAAATGGGAGTGATGGATAATGAAATTTCATATTATTGAGTGTAACTTAAAAATTACATTCGATGAGCTGTTTTCTGTTATAGCTAATCAAAATTTTAATGATTTTCTAAATGTTAAATTTGATCAAAGTACTTTGGTGGCTACTTTTTATAAAGAAGTTAAACGTGCAGAAAAGACTATTGATAAGAATGGTAAAGAGCTTTTAATCTCTTTTGACTACTATCTTTATCAAGATTTCTCATTTCACCATATTAATGGTAGGTTTTTTCTTGTTATAAGTGAACCAAGTAAGTATACTAAATATTTACTTGAATATTTTAATAATATTCTTAGAATGAAAATTTTATTTAAAAATAAACAAATAAACCTTAAAGATTTTGTAAGTAAAGCAAAAAATTTAAATCAATTTCAGATATTAAAGGCAAGGTTTAATGAGTTGTCTCTTTCAAAGAACTCTAAGGGTTCATTAGAGGTTACATCAACTCAAAATGCAATTTTAGATTTTGAAAAAATTTTTGGTGATGTCTATTACGATCTATCAAAAGTAAAAATTTCTTACTTTGATGAGCATACTTATATAATTGAATTATCTAAGAATGGACTTATCATTGCTTCTAGACATGCAGATCTTCGTCTTAAAACAATATCAAAGCTAATTAGTTTACTATTTTTCTAAGTATTATTTAGCTCATATCTAGTTATATTTAATACAGATGATATACCAATTCCTTAAACCATTAGGTGTCTGTACTCGAACTTCATCATCTACGGACTTACCCAAGCAAGCTTTCGCCATAGGTGATTGGAGAGAAATATAGTCTTTACGACCATAAATTTCTTCATCTCCCACAATACGAAATTTAATAGTTTCGCCTTCGTCATTTTCTAACTCAACCCATGCTCCAAAATATGCTTTCCCATCTTGTTCAGAGCTATATTCAACCTTATGCGCGACTTCAAATAGTTTGGTTAGGTATCTGATTCTTCGGTCTATTTCTCTTAATTTTCTTTTGTTGTAGTGGTAATCTGCGTTCTCCGACCGATCGCCTAAACTTGCTGCCCAGGATACAATTTTTGTAATCTCAGGGCGTTCCTTACGAACCAAGTCATTAAGTTCATCTTGTAAACGTTGATATCCTTCAGCAGTTAATAATTTGCGGTTCATGATAAATATTCCAAAGCTTTACGCAATGCATCTAGAGTTGCTACCTTAAATACAGGTAGGTTCTTTTCATCTACTAAAGCTCCGTATTCAGTAGTTTTCAAGTTCCACTTTTTTTGGAAGTCAGATGATAGTAAATATTGCAAAGCTCGTACTTCTTGATCTGTTAATTTAAATGATTGGTCTGATATCATATGCTTATGGTCATAAATATCAATTCTTTGTTTTGGGGGAATAATTTCTCGGAGCATCTGTTGTGCTTCTTTTAGCTCTGAGGCCATGATCCTAATCAATAATTGATGCTTAGGATTGTCAATTTCGGAAATCCAATCAGTTTCTTGTTTAGAAAGTTTTTTAAGCTTCTTCTTGTTGGATGAAGAATCAGCAAATGCTTGGATCAAAGCTCGGTATTTTTCACCTGTTTTATTGCGAATACTTTGTGCTTGGGGAACTCCACGTTTGCATCCTAATTTTGCAATTGTAGAAATAGAAAAGTCATATATTCCTCGTTCTTGTTGTTCCATGCAAATATCATAAATAGCTGTCAATGTTTGCTGTATTTTGCTTGAAGAATCGCTTTTTAAATGTTCAAGTAGTTTTTCAGGACTCATGTTTTTAGCCCTCAATAAGATTCTTTGAATTCGTCATGATAAGTTCAATATCTGACTTCGAAATTTGTTCAGTGTCTGCTAATTCTGTGAATTTGATACGGCAGTCTATTACCTGTTGGACTTTATCCCAAGTTTTTAATCTGTTCATTAATAATTTAAAAATTTGGTTTCCTGCCATGAGTTGCTGTTCTTTAGTGAGAGTGAAAAGGCTAGGCATAATTTCATTAAACATAGCCATTCTATCAATCAATTGTGTTCTAGGATAAATTGCCTGATCAGCATTACATGATTTATAGATTACTGCATTCTCACAGACTTCCTGAAGTTGCTGATAATGATTGACCTCCTCCATTTCAATAATGAGTTCTGCATCTCGCATCGTAATGAGAGATAGCTCGTTTGTACTTGTATCAGAGGGATTACTATTTATTAAGTTATGACAACGAGTTATATGCCCATATGTTGCTTGGATATCACATAGCAACATATCTAATTTCTTCGCTGTTAACTCATATTCTGATTCAAAATTGCGTAATTCAGTTTCGAGCTTAGGGCGTTGTGTTTTACCTAAGAATTCTTGTTGTTTGAGATTTGCTATATATTCTTCTTGCTCTAATTTATTAATTTCATGATTTAGTGAAGTAATTTTCTTTTGTAATTGGCTACATGCATCTGATTGAGTATTTGCTTGTAGTAAAATTTCATTTGCAATCGCTAGAAGTCCACCTAAGAATGCTGGTCCAGTAATAAAATGTCTGCATCTAATACAATTTTGAATCCCCAAATAACCTTGAGGGGTCGGGGTATAGAATGAGCTACTTTGAATTAATTCTCCACCATCTTGGCATCTTGATGCTGCAAAAGGGCAAATACCATAGTCTCTAAAAATATAATTTCCAGCTGGTATATCATTATTTAATGCTTGTAATAGTTCAGCGTTACTGCCAACTAGTTGATTTTTGATATCTTCAATTTTGTTCTGTTCAATTGTATGTTGAATTGCTTCAGCTTCATTCTTTAATATAACTTTTTCACTTTCTTCTAGCTTCGTCCTTATGTCCTGTTGAGAAACTTTGCAGTAATAAATGGACATAATTACTGAACTATGCCCAACAATTTTCATAACTATCTCGATAGGCATGCCCATCTCTATGACATATGCTGTTATGAGGCTTACACGCATACTATGTGGGGTATATTTTGATTTATATGCACCTATTGTTGCTGGATTACCTTCAAGATTTGATAAGTTAAGATTAGTAGGTTGTATATAGTAAAGAGCGGTTGCTAATCGAGGTGTTAATGCATTAGACACCGCTGCCGGTTCAAAATCCCCAAATCTTCTAAATAAAAAACAATTTATACCTTTAGATTTTCTTTGTAACTCATTTAAGTTAGTTCTTTGGCAATCTAACCAAGTGCTAGGGGCCTTAATAGCATTATACTTTTGCTGCCATTTTCTTAATTTTATTAGCCAATATGCAAGATCTTCTGGAATCCAGGGTACGGTATAACCTAATCCATTATTATTGGTTTTATTGGTAGTAGTGAACATACCCAATTGTCCATCTGGCATACGTTTTATAAAGGATTGCTCTTTGGTCAAGCCAGCAAATAATGACGGATTTTCTATCCAGATAATTTGATTATGTTCATCAATATCAGCAATGTACTTATCGGCTTCACCAGAGTCGTTATAAGCAATTTGCCTACCCCTCAATGGCACCTTTGTTAAAGCATATGTATGTATCCAATCAATTGGACACCACAAATAGTATTGATCATCTATTTTTTTGTAGATGCAATCCTTGTCATTAGGGTCAATCAAGTTGGAATTAATCTTAACCCAGTCAACATCAAATTTTTGTAAGTGGGCCAGATCTCTGAAATTCTTTGCTGTTACGGGAATAATCCAATTTTGTACTTTTTTAACAAAATGATACTGTAAGCAAGGTTTGGTTGTTTCAGAGCGTAAAGAGGAAGATGAAATATTCTGTTGAGCTAATAATAGAGTAAAGGGATTACGTGCATTATCAACGCGTACAATTTCTCCTGTATCTTCATCTTCAATAGTCAGGTCATTATTAATGATATAATCAAGAAACTCGTTTACCGCAATCACAAGTTTTCTTCTCATATGATCAGATTCGCAATTTTCAAGAATATTTCGAAAGGGTTTAACGTCGAATTTTTTCTGAACTAGAAAAATATGAGGAGATTTACTTTTATCAAATCTTTCTATGTATAGACGTACAAATCGACATAAATGACTTTCTTTTGTACCTCCACCTCGAGCTACTTTCATAAATTCAATTATTTTAGTAGCCCAGTCATGATACTCATAAGAAATAAAATCGGGCTTAAAGGGTTCCTCTTTTCCTAAGAATTTAAACCAATTCTCCCATTCATCTCCATAGCTACCTTGTGGATCAAGTGGTATTGATGAATCATTTTGTTTGTTAACAAAGTCTTTATATTCTTTTGCATTCTTTAGGTTTTGTGCATGAATAATTTTCTTTAAATCTAGATAAGTAATAATTTCTGGAATATCAAAAAAGTCCTTATAGCTTATCCATTCATCATAAATACGTTCAGGATGTGCTGGTAAATTATGCTGACGATAGCTTTTCTTATAAATAACAGAATTTGTAATCCCTAATTGCTTACAAGTTTTTTTCAAGTCTTCAAAATTTGGAAAGGGTGAATAAGAGGTTGCAACTCCTGACTTACTAATATTTCTTAGATTGAAGTGTTTTATCATTTTATGCCTCTTAATTTTTCTTTGACTTCTTCTAGCGTTGGTTTGATATAGACTAAACAGGAGATAGGACTTTTATGATGCATTGCTTTTTGAATTGCTATTTGATCTAGACCCGCTGTTCTAGCCCTGAAGCCGTAAGCATGTCTATGGCCATGTTCACTTGTACCAAGTTCTTTTTTACATTCTAGGCCGATTCGTTCTACTGCATTTTTATGAAGTCTTTGGAAGTTTTTAATTGTTTCTGGTGCTCCTAAGCTATTAGTAAATGCAAAAGGGTGGGGATTATTTTTTGGCGGCTCAACACGTTGATATTTTAAGTAGTTTATCCAAACTGCTAGAAATTCTCGTGCTTTTTCAGGTGGGTTAAAAAGTACTTCAAAGTAGCCATCTTTAGAAGTTAATAACGGTGTCTTCCAGCCTGAGTATAATCGTTCAGAAAATGAGTAGGTGTTTCTTGGCTTATATGATGTTTTGGAAATAAGATACTCTTGCCTATTTCTATAATTTGGATCAGGTGAACTTCCTATAATTGGATGATAAACACGAACCAAAGCTTCCTTCGAATGATTCGGGTGCAAAGTAATATCAGAAATGAAAAGGTGAAAAACCTCGCTTTTTCTTAACCCTCCATAATTCATAAGCATTGTAATAGCTTGTGATTTATAGTCGAATAGCCCATTTTTCTCAAAACCTAAATAGAGAAGCTTTTCGATTTGGTTTTCAGGGAAACGGATTGCATATTCCGTATCATATTGATTTTCTTGTAATGAGCCAACTAAGCGCACTTGTTGTTGGGTAAGATTTGCTTTGTCTTTATTTGTTAAATGGTTTAGGAATACATTTGCTTGTTTGTGGTAATAGGCACACCAATTAAGGCGTTCCTCATAGCTGGTTGCTTTACGAAAAGGGTTAACTCTTGGAGAGTTATATTCATCTTGTAGAGCTAAGAAGTCAGTATAGTGTGTGATGTGAAATAATAAGTTATTAGTGTCAGTGATAGTTCTAGGTCGCCAATAAAGATCGAGAGGATCAGTAAGGGTTTTATAATTGATTGTCCCTGTAGCTAGAGATTCTGTAAATGATTTGAGTAGTATCGTAGCACTTTCAATATTCGGAACGGCATTGATATATTTCAGCAAAAGCTGCAAAGCGAAACTTGAGCGTTCTTTCCAAGCCTCACTTTTTGAGTTGAACCAAGCTAAATACCTTAAGTGAGAAATCACCACACCTTTTTCAGTAAGGATCGATGGTAACGTTAATACTCTTCTTGTAGTACAGTCAGTGTAATTTACATAAATCTTTCGAACATAAGGCATATAATTTTTAGTACATATTATTGGGTGTTTAATTATTAGGCTAACAATATTTGATCAATTGTCAATTTGATTGGGTTGTAAATAGTATGTTTAGTCATGGGGTTATAATATCAATATAATAAACAAATACTTAGAAAGATAGATCGTCGAGTTCGATACTTGGGAAAACGTTTAGAAGAATTAAAAATTGTCGATTATGTACCTGAGCAGGAGGGAAAGGTCTACTTTGGTGCTTGGGTAGACATTGAAAATGATGCAGGGGAGCAAAAAAAATTGCGTCTCGTGGGTATTGATGAAATCTACGATCATCATCCACAACATATTTCGATTGAGTCACCCATGGCTCGTGCTTTACTTGGGAAACAAGTCGATGATGAAGTTGAGGTACACACGCCATTGGGAAAAAAACTGTGGTATATCAACTCAATTCGCTATGAAAAACCTGAAAATTCTTAAAATTACAGCAGGTTGATTTTATTTTGAGCGGTTGATGCATTATTTTGAATAAAAGATTTGCCAAGTTGAACTTTTATTTATATGATAGCCGCCATTGGAAGCGTGGCAGAGCGGTTTAATGCACCGGTCTTGAAAACCGACGAGGGTGTGAGTCCTCCGTGAGTTCGAATCTCACCGCTTCCGCCAAATACGAAAAAGCCCTTATGAAAATAAGGGCTTTTTTATTTCGCTGTGTTTTAGATTAACAGTTTAGTTGCAATCGCCCACATCATAAGTCCAACAACAACATCTAGAATTCTCCACGAACTTGCCTTTTTAAACCAAGGCAATAAAACTCTGGCGCCATAGCCTAAAGCGAAAAAGAAGATCCATGAAGAAAGTATAGTTCCAGCTGCAAACAAGTACAGATGATCTGCAAACTGAACTGAAATCGAACCAACCAGAATCACGGTATCTAGATAGACATGTGGGTTTAGCCATGTGAAGGCCAAACACATACCAATAATTTTAAATAGTGAGTCTTTTTCAATTTCACTGGGGTTAAGTGCTGAGCTATTATTGATGGCTGAATAAAAGTTTCTAAGGCCATACAAAAATAGAAAAGCAGCACCAAAGTACTTGGCAATGGTAACGATCAAGGGGAAGTCAATCACGATTTTTGAAAAGCCCATGACCCCTAAATAAATCAAGATAGAATCTGAAAGCGCACAGATCAAACAAACCCAAAAAACATGTTGTTGCTTTAAGCCTTGTTTTAGAACAAAAGCATTCTGCGCACCAATGGCTAAAATTAAAGAAAAGCCAATACCAAGCCCATAGAAAAATGCAGTCATATTTTGGTTCCTCGATCTTATAGGGGTGTGTTGGCTTTGGCTGGGAAAGAACTTACAGATGCTTAGGCAAAGGCAGTCCGTCTAACGCTTAAATCAAGTGTTAGATGCTTTTTTTCCATTAAAAAATTTACTGTTTGCTATTATCTTTTTTTATTTATAAAAGTCAGTAAAATTAAGATTGTTTTGGTTTGGCTAAATTTTTTTAAGGTTTGATATTGAACACTAAATAAGGTGAAGCATCTTTTGCTATCGCTGGAAAGGGATATTGTGAATAGACTGCTATGAGGCATTCAGAATAAAAGCCAATGGTTTGTACGTTGGACTTTAGCTACAGCATTATTTAGCTGAGATTGATATAACTGAATAAGTGTTTAGATGTTGGTTTGTGCAACAAAGCTGCTTAAATATAGTTGTCCGAATTACCCCCCTTGTTTTTCAATTATTGCCCTTACTTTCAGAATTTTTTTAGATCAAAATTATAAACAATCGACACAGGAAGTGTTCGAGGAATATCCAAGCAAAAATTTTAAAAATAATGAAGTGAGTCAGGCATGGACCTCAATCATAATATTCAAGGTGTAAACAGTCTGATGCTCGGCAAAACAAAGAAAGTGATTGCGCTCGGTTTTGCGACACAGGGTCTTGGCTACGCGACCGTGATGACTGCACTCCCCACAATAAAAAGTCGATTCAGACTTTCTGATGATCAGTTATCGCTGATTATTCTGGGGGTATGTATTGCAGCAGCGCTTGGTTCAATTTTAGCGGATCGCATCGCAGTCAAGCTTGGCTCACGACTGGCCGTTGTGACTGGTTTTATTTTTGAGGCGATAGGAGTAGCAATTGCTGCATTTAGTCCAAATATGATCCTCATGATTGCCAGCTTTTTGCTTTATGGGCTTGGACTAGGCTGTTTAGATGCGGCACTAAATATGCAAGCAGTTATGATGGAGCAACGGCTTGGTAAAAGTGTATTTGGTGGTTTCTTTGCTTGTTATACCGCAGCTGCATTTTTAGGGGCATTAATTATGTCAGCCACAGTTTCAACTGCACTCGGAGCAACGACAGCATTATGCATTGCAGTGGTGATCGCATTTATCACCTCTCAGCTCTCTAGACACTGGTTATTTGAGCAAAAACAATGCTCAGAAATAAATCCTCAAGAGAAACCTGCGATTCCATATCAACAACTTCTTATTTTTGGGCTGATTATTTTGATTGTGTTTACTGTCGATTCTGCAATCAGTACATGGAGTTCAATTTATCTCAAAGATGTCTTGGCAAGTTCGGCAACGATTGCTCCTTTGGGATATGCCGCTTATCAAATTGGAATTTTACTCACCCGTTTAAGTCTTGATTATTTACTGCAATTTAAAACAGCGACATGGATTGCCTTGGTCACGCTCCTGATTGGAGCATTCGGATGTGCATTGTCTGGAATAAGTCATTCATTAGTGACCGTTATTTTGGGCTTTGCATTGGCTGGTGTTGCAGTAGGTGCTTTGGTTCCACTTACATATTCTGCTGTAGGTCGCTTGGACGAAAGTCGACGCGATGAAATTATTGCTCGTGTTAATATTTTTAATTATGGCGGTGCAGTAGCAGGTGCGGTCATCGTTGGGCTGTTGGCTACACCTTTTGGTTATGCGCCGTCCTTTATTGGTTTGGCATTTGCCTTACTCAGTATCATTTATTTGAGAAAAAGACTGGTTTAATCTATATCAATCAGGACAAAGCTATTTTGTGCTGATTGTGATCATCTTTTTTTATTTTTAAAATTTAGTTAAATTAAGGTTGTTTTGATTTTTCTAAATTTTTTTAAGGTTTTTATGCTGGACAATAAACAATGTGAAGCCTTCTTTGCCGTTGCTGAAAATGGAAGCTTCGAACAAGCAGGCACCAAGCTCTGTATTACTGCATCAGCGGTGACATTGAGAGTCCAAGCACTTGAAAAAGAGTTAGGCCAATTACTGCTGATTCGTGGTCGTCCTTGTGTCCTAACACAAGCAGGTCAGCAGATCTTCGAACATATACAGCACATCCGACGTTTAGAACAAAACTTACTCCATGGTTTGACTGGTGGAGGAGAATCACATTTTTTCAAGACTGTGATTGGTTCAAATGAAGACTCTTTAGCGACATGGTTGCTTCCTGCATTAAAGGATGTGTTACTCAAAGAAAAGATTGCAATTGAGCTGAGAACGGATGATCAGTCACATACCTATTCATTATTAGAAAAGGGGACGGTGAGTGCCTGTATTTCGATTGAAGATCAACCCATGCGCGGTTGCCGTGCGCAATATTTAGGTTTGATGCGTTATCAAATGATGGCGACAGAGCAATTTAGACGGAAATGGTTTGCAGATGGCATACATCGAGAAACTTTACGTGCTGCACCAGCCATTATATTTAATGAGAAAGATCGCATGCATTTTGATCTTCTTGAAAAACACTATGGATTGATGAAAGGCACTTATCCCTGTCACTTAATTCCATCATCGGAGTCTTTTGTGACCGCGATTAAATTGGGGTTAGGGTATGGCATGGTGCCTGAGCTGCAACTGAATATTGAAAATAAAGCAGAAGTATTGGTTGGGTTATTGCCTGATATTCGAATTGATATTCCACTGTATTGGCATCATTGGGATCAACAATCAAAGCCATTACAGCTTTTGACTGAGCATATTGTAAAACATACTCGATTAATTTTGGCCTAAGACGAGAGAATAACAATAAAAAATTATTATATCGTGTATGGTGTCAGTATTTTAAACACATGGGTTTACACTGCTTCTAAAACGTTTAATTAGTGTAATGAAATCTAAGAAATATTTAGAAGCAATGTTAAAACAAATCAATCCTGATTATTTTATTGGAAGATAATAATTAGAAAATCCTAGAGCTTCCAATATATTGTTTAGAGACATTATTTAAAGCAGTTAATATACGGCTAGCATCTTTCGTGTTTAATGCTTCATTGAGCTCATGCATATACGCTACAATTTGTGCTTTTACTTTGTCTGCGAAAACTGGCGTGACCGCTTGATCTTCATAGAGTAGGACATAGTTTTTTGCAAAACCATAAATGAGAAATAAAGCATTGTGTTCAAGCGGGTGCTCAGCAGCAGCAATGGCTTGTTCGCATTGACATTTTAATTGTTGGTAGGCATCCGTTCCATTTGGAAGAGTTTGAAACGTTTCAAATATAGATTGGAAATTCATTTGAATTACTCGCTCAAAAAGAAAATCTACAGATGATTGAACTAAAAATCAAGGAAAATTTATTATTTTTTATGATGAGTTATTTATGCAATGATTCAGATTATTTTGCTTTAAAGGATTAAATAGTTTATTGGCAGATTTAGTTTATCTTTGCGAAAAAGTTGAATATAGCAATGATGTCACAGATTTGTTTAATGTTTTTTACATTTCCAATACTAGTCATATACATGCTGTACAAATCAAAAAGTGTCTTAATATGGGAAAATGGTAACAATTATTTGATTTTGATCGTTTTAGGTGATGGTTGTGAAGAATATTTTATTACCCGCTATTTTGGTATTTGGTTTGGTTGGTTGTACTTCTATAACAACAATGACTCCTGCTCAATTTAACCAACTCGCTGCAACGCAAATTCCTTTTGCTGGAAGTTGGGCGGGTGAAGTGGGGCCTTCCTCTGCTGTCTTGCAGTTAAGTCGTCAAGGGCACGGCATATTTTGTATAGACGATGGTAAAGACGTCATGTCATACAATGTCAAACTGATTGATCAAGTGTTGTATAGTGACAAAGGGGTTAAGTTTAAGGTGAAAGAATTAAATAACAGTAATGCCAAGATCCATATGAGTTTGTTAGGTCTAGGTGTGACTTTTGATCTAAATAAAGATGATCAATTACAGCGTGTGACATCGGCTTGCAAGCAAGCCCTGAATTAAGTTTGTATATAATTTTAATCACTTATACCTATACACACGGTATTTAAAATCTCCGCAGATGAAAGAGAGTGTTATGTTTTCTCCTTATATTCATGCGTTTGCATTGTTTTTCTCATTACTCAATCCCTTCCTGATGAGTGTCTATATGGTAGGCATGATTCGTAATACCGATGCAAAGGTATTTAGTAAAGCCTTGATACAGGGCAGTTTAATTGCCTTTGGGGTGTTTATTCTATTTGCCTGGGGCGGTGAGAATATTTTCAGTCGCTATTTGAATGTTCGTTTCGAATCTTTTCAAATTTTTGGTGGCCTAATTTTCTTGGTAATCGGATATCGTTATGTATTTCAGGGTGCAGAAACGATTGGGGAAATGCGTGGTGCGCCTGAACATCTGGCTGGTACCATTGCGATGCCATTTATGATCGGTCCAGGCACAATTAGTGCAGCGGTGGTTACAGGGGTGAGTGTACCTTTTACGGGTGCAATGGCCGTTATTGCAATTACCTTGATTTTAACCTGTAGTATTTTGATCCTGATGAAATTTGGTCATGATCATCTACGTTATAAACATGCAAAATATATCGATCGCTATTTTGATATTGTTGGGCGTTTATCGGCTTTGCTGATTGGTACGATTGCAATTGATATGATTGTAAACGGTATAGTTGGTCTGATTCGTTCAGCCAATCTAAGTTAATTATGTCCTAGCTTGATTTTATATGGCTGATATTGAAGCTGTTTTTTATTTCATTAATCCTCTAGTTTGAATAGGGTATCTGGATAAAAACAGTTTCATTGTCATTATTTCGAATTGAATGATAGTGCGATTATAAAAATAATTGATGATTTTTTATGGTTTTGCGCATATTTTTACGCGCATGAATGAACGATAATAACAATGTTGCATTCTCAATGAGCTCTCATGTATCAATTAGATCAAGCAAACCAAGCACCTGATGACCAGTCAGAGTTGACGATGACGGTTTTAATGACACCTGATATGGCAAACTTTTCAGGTAATGTTCATGGTGGAACTATTCTCAAGTTGCTCGATCAAGTCGCCTATGCATGCGCCAGCCGATATTCAGGTAGCTATGTGGTCACCATGTCGGTTGATCGCGTTAATTTTAAAGAACCCATCTATGTAGGTGAATTGGTAACTTTTCTTGCCAGTGTCAATCATGTCGGCCGTACTTCAATGGAAATCGGTATTCGTGTTGAATCCCAAAACATTCAGAAACGAACGATTCGTCATACCAATACTTGTTATTTCACCATGGTTGCCGTGGATGAACAGCGTAAACCAAAAGAAGTACCACAGTTAAATTTGGATACAGAATGGAAGCGTTGTCGTTTTGAAGCTGCTGAGCAGCGTAAGGCAATACGTTTGCAAGAAGTTCATCAACCTTCATGCAGTGTTTTTAAGAAAACGACATAGTACTCAGTTTTTTAATATACAGCTGATGCAAAAATAAAAGATCGAACCGCAGCATGGTTCGATCTTTTTTACATTTGTAATGAAATAAAGTTTAAATCATTAAAAATGTGGGTCTAAAGGTCTGGAGGAACCTTGAGATCTGATTAGTTTGTTGGTGCTGGTGTAGATGCAGGTGCTTCAGTAGTTGTCGCATCAGCTGCAGCTTGACCTTGAGTTTCAGGTTGTTCTTGAGTTGAAACAACCACTCTTTCTTCAGTTTGTTGCTCATTTGCTGGTGCTGCAAATGTAGACGCTGCTGCAAGAGTAAGTGTAGTTGCAAGAAGAGTTTTGATAAGTTTCATGTTTGGCATCCTTAATTTAATAAAATAACAACCTCAATACGATGATTCGGTTAATCCAAATCTCTCAATTTCGGCATGAGGTCCATGCTATGTGCCAAACGTTGTTGCGGCAATATTCTTAACAATCTATTACGCCTATCTTAACAATATGAAATATTGAATCGCCTTATGTAGTTACTATGTAAAACATCATGAAGAAATTAAGGATGAAAATGTATGTAAATATGTTTTTTAGATTAAAAAACGAGCAGTTTTTTTACGTGTTTTAAACACGATATGCGCTTCGGTGAAAAATCATTAATTGAATAAACCATTTATATTTCACATTTAAATAAGAATTTTAGATTTAATTTGTGAGATATATCTCCTTATTTTTATAAAATAATGTTTTGGTCTAATTGTGTGGAAAATCATTCTTTATTTTATTTCATCAATTTTTCGCTTTAGAATGAAATAAATTTTCAATGCGAGTCGATCGTGAAGGTTGTTATTGCTCCCAAAACAGTGCCCACGCATATTATTTCTGGCTTTTTAGGGGCAGGGAAGACCACATTATTACAGCATTTGCTCACTCAAAAGCCTGAGCATGAGGTTTGGGCAGTTCTCATGAATGAGTTTGGACAGATTGGGGTAGACCAACAACTGATTACCCAGCAGCAAGGTTATGCGGTGAAAGAGTTGCTCGGTGGTTGTTTGTGCTGTAGCAGTCAATTGCCGATGCAGATAGCACTTTCGCGCTTACTCAGTGAAAGCAAACCTGATCGTTTATTTATCGAACCCACGGGTTTAGGGCATCCAGCGCAATTATTGGAACAACTGACTGAACCGCATTGGCAAACAAGCTTGGCAATGCGTGCTTTGGTGATTGTTGTAGATGGGAGTCGTCTGCATGATCAGGATTGGGTCAAACAGAATTTATATACCGATCAACTAAAAGCAGCACAGGTTGTGGTGTTGTCGCATATCGACTGTATGACAGCAGCAGATCATCAAGCCTACGTGACTTTAAAACAAGAATATGAAACCTATGTCCAGTATTGGATTGAAGCTGAAAATGGGCAGGTGGATATTCAACAATTGGATATTCAGCAGCAACCTGTTCAACGTAAGATTCAACCCTTATTAAAGTTACAACAAGCGCAAGCAGCGACTGAACAGCTATCAGAAATTAAGCAGCTTCCATATCACTATGTAGAAACAGCTCAGGGTTATACAGTGGCGGGTTGGAAGTTACCTAAGCGTTGGCAATTCAACTTTTATGAACTATTAGATTTATTGTGTGCGCAACAAGATTGGGTGCGAATTAAAGGAATCTTTAATACAGATCAAGGTTGGAAAAGCTTTAACTTTAATCCACAACAGTTTAACTATAAGTCGGCTGAAGAGAGCATCGATAATCGAGTTGAAATCATTTGCCAATCAACACAGGATTGGTTAGCTTTTGAAACACAATTATCGCATTGCCGTATAGATCCAATTGATGATCAAATCGCACATGCTCCTCGGTAAAATAGAGTATGCTTAGCGCCAAATTTGAGAACATTGTATTTAAGAGTTTAGTTTATGGCGTTAAAGGCAACAATATATAAGGCAGACCTCAATATTGCCAATATGGATGAGCATATCTATGCAGATTATCAGCTTACACTTGCTCAGCATCCTTCTGAAACTATTGAACGTTTAATGGTTCGTATTCTGGCTTATGCACGTTTTGCTGATGAGCGTTTAGAGTTCACCAAAGACTTATTTGAAACAGATGAGCCAGCGTTATGGCAAAAAGATTTGACTGGGCTATTAGAGCAATGGATCGAAGTGGGTTGCCCATCTGAAGATAAAGTGAAAAAGGCGAGTGCACGTTGTAAGAATGTTGCAGTTGTGACTTATGGTTCTCAGTCAGATGATTGGTGGCAGAAAAATACCAAGATTAAAACCTTAAGCAATGTGCAAGTGTGGCAATTGACCCCACAAACTACGCAGGCACTTGAGGGCTTATGCGAACGTACCATGCAATTGCAGCTGAATATTATGGATGGCGAATGGACATTGTTAAGCGACAAAGGTCAGGTCGACATTCAGTGGCAACAATTGCAATAATTTAGCTTGAGTGATTTGGAGAGATAGAAATGAGTGTAGAATTAGGAATTATTGATTTAAAAGTTGGCGAAGGTAAAGAAGCAGTTCGTGGCGCCTTGATTACGACTCATTATACCGGTTGGTTGGAAGATGGAACCAAGTTTGACTCATCATTAGACCGTGGTAATTACTTTGAAACGGTGATTGGTACTGGACGTGTGATTAAAGGTTGGGATCAAGGCATTATGGGTATGCGTGTAGGTGGAAAGCGTAAATTGATTGTCCCTGCACACTTGGCTTATGGCTCACGTAAAATGGGTAAGATCATTCCAGCCAATGCCAATCTGACTTTTGAAATCGAATTGTTTGATGTAAAAACACGCGACGAATAACCGGTTTTACTATTCAAAAAATAAAGCGATTTGGTCTATTTTTAGACGAAATCGCTTAAAAATCATAAGTATAAAATAATATTGCTAATCATATAATAAGGTTTTGATTTTTAAAAATATTTCTTTTATCTGAATTTTATTGCAGTCTAAGAAAAAAATATTGATTCTCTATATACAGTCCTGTATATCTTTGAGTTAAAAGAGCAATTTTTCTACGACCTTGATTTTGATGAAGCTGTATTTAATCTAAGGCTATGGAATTTTGCACTTTCGGTCACTATAAGTTGACGGGGGTAGTCACTGATAGTTTCTCCATTATAAAAATTCGGCAAAAAAAGTAACGGTAAGAATTTGAGTGAGTAGAGGTTGATATGAATGATTATTTGGATATCACTGCATCAGAATTATTAAAAGAGCTGGATCATTTTTTTCTGATAGATACCCATGATGGGGCACAGACTGGTTTTTGGGTCAATGAGAAAGCCTTAATTGATAAACATTATTGGATTGATGGGGATTATAAAATTGAAATCCTTAGATCATTGCAGCCTTCACACCAGTATGCGCCACATGATTATAAAATCACCCGTTTAGCAATGGGTGAAAATGATAGCAATGTGGTGCTACTGGAATATGATGGGGTACATAAAAAAATTCAGACCTTTCGCCGTGGCGAATGGGTGAATCGTCTGAATAAATATTTTTATCAAAAAGAACGCCACTATTTACAGCAGCTTGCAGATCATCCGAATTTCCAATCAATTGAGTACTAATTCTTTTTTATCGTGATTGAAAGTTCCTGATATAGATTTATATATCAGGGACTGTGCTTATTAAAAAATATTCAATTAAAGTGTGATTGATTTCATAAAAAATACATTTAAGTTTATTTTCAGCTTTTAAAATTATAAATACAATCCGTACTTCCAGCTGACCATCAAAAACATCTTATTTGTCCATAAAATTGTAAGATGATGCAGGCATGATCTGCGAACAGCGAATTTCTAATCTTGAGACGATATCTCTATGACAACACGTTTAGTGTCCCCGACGTTAAAAACTTTTTTAGGTCTAGTGTTTGGGGTGGTTGCTAGCACCACAACTTTTGCGGCAAATCCAAAAATCGATGCAACCACATTGACCGTCATTGGGTATCACGAAATTACAGATCGAAAAGATGCATTGATTCCAAGCTATGCAGTAACTGCGAAGCAGTTTGGTGAGCACATCGACTGGCTGAAAAAGAATGGTTATCATTTTATTAATGTTGATCAATTAATTAAGGCACATCAAGGCAAATATAAGTTGCCCAGTAAACCTATTTTACTGACCGTGGATGATGGTTATCAGTCGTTTTATCAAAATGCATATCCGATTATTCGTGCCAAAAAGATTCCAGTAGTTTTGGCTGTCGTTGGTTCATGGTTGGAGCCTAAAGCAGGGCAGAAAGTTGATTTTGGTGGTGAGCCGATTGAACGCAATAAAATCTTAAGTTGGGATGAGCTGAAGGAAATGCAAAACAGTGGTTTGGTTGAAATCGCCAGCCATAGTTATCATTTACATCAAGGGATTAATGGTAATCCACAGGGTAATCTAGAGCCTGCTGCGATTACGCGAATCTATGATCCTAAAACTAAGAGTTATGAAAGTGATGCGGTATATCAAGCCCGTGTTTATCAAGATTTAAAAACCAATAATGATCTTTTAAAAGCACATGGTTTACGTTCGCCACGTGTCATGGTTTGGCCTTATGGTCGTTATAATATGCAATTGGTACAAACGGCTAAGCAGCTGGGTATGCCGATTACCATCACTTTGGATGATGGGGCAGATCATGCCAAGCAATCGCTACAGAATATGAGCCGTATTTTGATTCAGGGCAATATGTCCACCAGTGCTTTGGCGCAAGAGATTAAGAATCGTGAATTGAATCTGAATGACAACAATCGACCGCAAAAAATTATGCATGTCGATTTAGACTATATTTATGATCCAGATAGCAAACAGCAAGAACGTAATCTCGATCATCTGATTGACCGTATTAATGGTATGGGCGTAAATACGGTGTATTTACAGGCCTTTTCTGATCCTGATGCCAATGGTTCTGCTGATATGGTGTATTTCCCAAATCGTCATATTCCAATGCGTGCAGATTTGTTCAATCGAGTGGCTTGGCAGATTCAAACTCGTACTCCAGTGCAGCGTCTATATGCATGGATGCCACTTTTGGCTTGGGAACTGCCTAAGACTGATCCAGTATCGAAAGACTTAGTGGAAACCCAACAAGCAAAAGCGGGTGAGCATTTGAATATGGGCTATATTCGTCTCAGCCCATTCTCGCCAGAAGCACGTCAGACCATTAAAGAGATTTATCAGGATCTTGCTAAATCAACACCATTTGATGGGCTGTTGTTCCATGATGATGTGACCTTGTCAGATTATGAAGATGCCAGTCCAGATGCGTTGGCAGCGTATGCCAAACAAGGTTTACCAACAGATTTAGCGAAGATACGTGACAATGATACGGACTTGCAAAAATGGACAGCGTATAAAACACGTTATCTAGATGATTTTGCCATGGAGCTCGCAGGGGAGGTTCGTCAATATCAGCCATTCCTCGTGACTGCACGTAATCTTTATGCACAAGTGGCTTTAAATGCCTATGCGGAAAACTGGTACGCTCAATCCTTAGAACAATCCCTGAATCGTTATGACTTTACAGCGATTATGGCGATGCCTTATATGGAGCAATCGGACAATCCAGCTAAGTTCTATTCAGATATCATGAATCGTGTGAAGCAGTATCCAAATGGGATTAAAAAGACCGTGATGGAGTTGCAAGCGGTGAATTGGCGCAATGATCAAAAAGTGCCGTCTGAAGAAATGGCAGCGACGATTAAGTCTTTATATGAGCAAGGCGCAATGCACGTGGCGTATTATCCAGATGATCCGATCAAAGGGCATCCAGATGTAGAAACCATACGTAAGGCTTTTGGTCTAAAATCATCTCAATTAGTACCATAGTCGAGTAAGGTAGATGAGTTGGATTGCTTTATTGTGGTCATATGCCATTAAGTTTGTTTTTTACTATCCACTATTTATGTCGTATTTGTGGATGGTTGGGGCAATTATTTTTTACTGGAAGGAGCGTCAAGATCCTCCCTATCAGCAACCCGCAGCTTTGCCTGAGTATCCCAAAGTCGCGGTCTTAGTACCGTGCTTTAATGAAGGGGACAATGCCGAAGAAACCATTAGCCATGCACTGAAATTGGATTATCCCAACTTTGAAGTGATTGCGATTAATGATGGCAGTTCTGACAATACGGGTGAGGTGTTAGATCGATTGGCCATGCAGTATGAAAAATTACGTGTGGTACATTTGGCGCAAAATCAAGGCAAAGCAATGGGGTTACAAGCAGGTAGCTTGATGACCGATGCAGAATTCCTGATCGGGATTGATGGGGATGCTTTGCTTGATCCACACGCAGCGAAGTGGATGATGCGGCATTTCTTGGAAGATCCAACCGTTGCCGCAGTCACGGGTAATCCGCGTATTCGTACACGTTCGACTTTGCTCGGACGCATTCAGGTGGGGGAGTTTTCTTCAATTGTCGGTATGATTAAGCGCGCACAACGTACTTTTGGTCGTTTATTTACCGTATCTGGTGTGATCACCGCCTTTCGTAAAAGTGCTGTCCATCAAGTTGATTATTGGTCACCGAATATGTTGACTGAAGATATCGATATCACTTGGAAATTGCAACGTGCTGGTTGGGATGTGCGCTTTGAGCCCAATGCCTTGGTGTGGATTTTGATGCCTGAAACTTTAAATGGTTTATGGAAACAGCGTTTACGTTGGGCTATGGGTGGGGCACAGGTTCTGGTTAAAAATATTGATGTGTTTTTAAAGCCTAAACTTAATTTTTTATGGCCTTTGATGTTTGAGCTGTGTTTGACACTCATTTGGTCATATTTGATGCTTATTATGGCGGTGATCTGGTTATTGCATTTTATCTTTGCAATCCCAGCTCTCGCTGTGGTGAGTTCACCATTTTTACCATACGGTAGTGGAATTTTATTAGGTGCGACCTGCTTAATTCAGTTTGCTTTAAGCAAATGGATGGATAGTCGTTATGAGCCAAACCTAGGGAAAAATTATTATTGGATGATTTGGTACCCGTTTGTGTTTTGGTTGATCACGATTACTGCTACAATCGTCGCCTTTCCAAAGGTGCTGTTGCGTAATGATGAGAAACGTGCCCGTTGGATTAGCCCAGATCGTGGAATTCGTTGAATCGGAAAGATTCATTTTGCTGAGTAATAAGCAATGAAAGCTGACAGTTTAATTATTGATGTACGTCGCCAACTCCCATGGCATAAACGTTACTTCTCGACTACTACCACCGCAATGATGTGGGCGGGGTGGTTATTGTTATGGCGTCCGTTTATTTTGGTATGGGTGCTGGTTGAGTTGCAAAAAACGCATATCGCACAACGTTTAATGTCCGCATTTAGCGACGGCATTGAGCATGGTGTAACCGCATTATTTATGTGTGCAGTTGCATTGTTGTTGTGGGGTTTTTTGCCAGCAAAACGTGTGCATCAAAAGCATGCTGTTGAAAAGACCTTACCTGATTATGCGCGTTATTTTGAATTACCTGAGCAAGAAATTCAGGTAGGGCGTCAGCAGAAGGTTAGCATCGTACATCATGATGAAAATGGTAAAATTATTCGCGTCGAATAATTACTTATTGTTCTAGATCAACAATATTGAATGCCTTAATTTTTTTAATTAAGGCATTTTTTATTATATGTCCTTAAATTTTAGGCATAAAAAAACCAGCTTAGGCTGGATTTTTATTTGCACCATCTTTCATTAGTTGGAAGATGGTGCCCGAGGCCAGACTCGAACTGGCACGCTTTGTGGGCGGGGGATTTTAAATCCCCTGTGTCTACCGATTTCACCACTCGGGCATGTGCGCAATAATAGAGGACACTTTAAAACTTGGCAAGAGCAAAACAGATTATTTGCTTTCTTTTCAATCAATTCATGTGCTTATCTGATGAAAAATAAGCATTGTCATATAATTTTAATGATTCTTTCATCAAATTGAGATCAAAGCTTCATCAAAGCTAATTAATTTAAGTCATTTATTTATAGTGATAAAAGTTAAGGTAGCTATCCAAATGACAGCAAAAATTTCACGACGGGAACTTATTCAAAAAAGTCTATTCGGTTTCGGGGCGTTGTCTTTATCTGCGGGTTTTACGGGGTGTAACGACAGTTCAGATCAAGAGACAACAACATTACAAGTGAATTTTGAACATGGGGTTGCCAGTGGTGATCCCTTGCAAGATCGTGTGATCTTATGGACGCGCTTGACACCAAGCGACAGTAGCGCACGTTTACAAGTAACTTGGGAAATTGCTTTAGATCAGCAATTCAAGCAAATTATTAAAACGGATAAGGTAACGACTTCGGTTTCACAAGATTTTACCGTGAAGGTTGATGCGACAGGTTTGAAACCGGATCAAAGCTATTTCTACCGTTTTATTTTCGGTGATAAGAGCTCGCCTATCGGGCAAACCAAGACTTTGCCAAGCAGCACGACAAAAGTCAGTTTTGCGGTATGTTCATGTTCAAACTACCCAGCAGGTTATTTCTATGTGTACCGTGAAATGGCCAAGCAGAATGTCGATGTAGTGATTCACCTTGGTGACTACATCTATGAATATGGTGCAGATGGCTATGCAGCAGAAGATGCAGCTAAATTGGGACGAAGCCTAGCTACAGATAACAGTAAAGAAATTATTAAATTAGATGATTATCGCAAACGTTATGCGCTGTATCGTAAAGATAAAGACTTGCAGGCCTTGCATCATCGTCATCCATTTATTGTGATTTGGGATGATCATGAGTTAGCCAATGATGCATGGCGAGAAGGGGCTGAAAATCATCAACCGAATGAAGGACCTTTCCTTGATCGTAAATTGGCAGCTTTGCAGGCCTATTTTGAGTGGATGCCAATTCGCCCTGTCGATGATCAACACACAAAGATTTACCGCCAGTTCGATTTTGGCAATCTGGTTCAATTGACGATGTTGGATACGCGTATTATTGCGCGTGATGAACAGTTGGATTATGCCAATTATATGACAGCGAATGGTTTGGATATTGCAAAATTCCAAGCAGATCTCACTAATCCAGCGCGTACTTTAATGGGCTATACCCAACGTGATTGGCTGATTGGAAAACTGCAACAGTCAACAGCAACTTGGAATGTGCTTGGTCAGCAAATTTTAATGACCAAGATGTTGGTTCCTGCAGAACTGCTGCTTGCCTTAGCTGAGATTACCGCAGGCAATCCGAGTGCAGATACTTTAAATAAGATGAATGCCCAAATCACTGAATTAGTAAAATTGAAAATTCGATTATTACAAGGTGATCCTAGTTTAACTGCACAAGAAAAAGCGCGTGTTTTGACAGTTGCACCTTATAACCTAGATGCATGGGATGGTTATTTTGCTGAGCGTGAGATTGTATATGGCACTTTGGCACAGTTAAAGAAAAAAGTAGTGGTACTGGCAGGGGATACTCATAATGCGTGGTCATCGAATTTATACAGTAAAGATGGTGCTTTTGTCGGGGTAGAATTGGCAACTAGTTCGGTGTCTTCGCCGGGTTTGGAAAAATATTTAAATATTCCACTGGCGCAGCTTCAACAGTTTGAATTTGCATTTACGACTTTGATTGATGAGTTGAATTATTGCAACTTAAATCAAAGAGGGTATTTGGTTGTTCAATTTGATGCAGCACAAGTTCAATCGCAGTGGATTTATGTGGATTCGATCAAAAAGCCTGAATATGTGATTGATAAAACCCGAGGTTATCAATTAAGTTTGGATAAAAACCTATTGCCAGTAAAAACAGGACAGCAAGTGGCTTAAGTTTCAAAAGTGGTAGGGAGGCCAAGTCAATGAACTTGGCTTTTTTATGATCTGCTCTTAAATTTTAGACATAAAAAAACCAGCTTACGCTGGATTTTTACTTGCACCATATTTCAGTAGCTGAAAGATGGTGCCCGAGGCCAGACTCGAACTGGCACGCTTTGTGGGCGGGGGATTTTAAATCCCCTGTGTCTACCGATTTCACCACTCGGGCTTTACCAATGGAGGCGGAGGTCGGAATCGAACCGGCGTACACGGAGTTGCAGTCCGCTGCATGACCACTCTGCCACCCCGCCATCTCTTGGTGATGCACATATTAGCAATCTTTAAAAAAAAAACAATAGTGTTTATAGCGAATATGCACATAAAAACAACATCTAAAAGAATATTGCTCAAATTATCATGTATTATTTACGCAATTGATTCATACCCACTTTGGAGATGCGCTGTGGCATTGGTTTTAGACGGTCGTGCATTAGCAAAACAAATTGAAACGGATTTGTTGGTACGTGTAGAAGCATTAAAAGCAAAATCGGGGCGTACCCCAATCTTGGCAACTATCTTGGTTGGTGATGATGGCGCATCTGCAACTTATGTGCGTATGAAAGGCAATGCTTGCCGCCGTGTTGGCATGGACTCATTAAAAGTTGAACTTCCAAAAGAAACCACAACTGAACAATTATTGGCTGAAATTGAAAAATTAAATGCTAATCCAGATGTACACGGAATCTTGTTGCAACATCCAGTGCCTGAACAGATTGATGAAAGAGCGTGTTTCGATGCGATTTCATTGGCGAAAGACGTTGATGGCGTGACTTGCTTAGGTTTTGGTCGTATGGCAATGGGCGAAGCGGCATATGGTTCAGCAACTCCTGCTGGCATCATGACTATTTTGCAAGAAAACAAAATTGAAATCGCTGGTAAGCATGCGGTTGTCGTGGGCCGTTCTGCTATTTTGGGTAAACCAATGGCGATGATGTTATTACAAGCCAATGCAACTGTGACGATTTGCCATTCTCGTACTCAAAATCTTCCAGAATTGGTAAAACAAGCCGATATTATTGTTGGTGCAGTCGGTAAAGCTGAATTGATTCAAAAAGACTGGATCAAACAAGGTGCTGTTGTAGTTGATGCGGGTTTCCATCCACGTGATGGTGGTGGTGTTGGTGATATCCAATTGGTCGGTATCGAAGAAATCGCTTCTGCTTATACCCCAGTTCCTGGTGGTGTAGGGCCGATGACGATTACGACTTTGATTCGCCAAACGGTAGAAGCCGCAGAAAAAGCTTTAGGTTAATATTTTAGCCCCTCTGAATAGAGGGGCTTTTTTAAAGAATTAAAGAAATATGAGTTGTACATTCCAATTTGCCAAAGCACCTGAACATTTGTTGCAGGCTCTGCATCAAGTTATTCCTAATACTGATTTATTAGCACAACAACTTCCCGAAACGCCAATTTCGTTATGGCTCATACCACCTGTATTTCCAACAGACCGTTTAGATGATGACGTGATTCGACGGATTTGGAATGAAACGCCGTATTGGATTTTTTGTTGGGCCTCTGGTTTAGCGATGGCACAATGGCTGTTGGCAGAGCCGCATCATGTCAAAGATAAAGTGGTACTAGATTTTGGTGCTGGATCAGGCGTAGTTGCAATTGCAGCAAAAATGGCAGGAGCAAAGCGTGTCATTTGCTGTGATATCGATCCTGTCAGCCTCGCATCCTGTCGTGAAAATGCATTATTGAATGATGTTGAACTTGAATATCTAGATGATTTGTATCAGTCCGATCAGGTTGATGTGTTATTGGCAGCAGATGTGTTGTATGACCAATCTAATCGTTTCTTTCTGGATGAGTTCTTAAAGTTTGCACCTGAAGTATGGGTCGCTGATAGCCGAGTCAAAAACTTTAGTCATCCTCAATATCTAAAAATTGATGAACGTAGTGCAAGTACTTGGCCAGATTTGGATGAAGCCAAAGAGTTTAGAAACGTCAGCTTTTACCGCACCAAATAAATATTCGTGATCCCAAACGCTTAGTTGTGTAGAGGTTATCAAATCTCAACACAACAGTGTTGCTGCTCATGCTAAAACATTGAAATGAAATAAAGCGATCTCCTTTAATCGCTATTTATTCTATTTCCTAAAAGAATGTTTGACTAAAAAGGAAGGTGTATGGGTATTCAGCAAGTTGATGATGGCAAACACGGTGCATTTAAGCTTTTCGAAGGTGAAGTACTTGCAGGTGAAATGGCGTATACATGGGCGGGGGATAGTATGCTGATTATTGACCATACCGATGTCAATGAAGCATTTCGTGGTCAAGGCGTAGGACGCAAGCTGCTGGATGAACTGATTGTATTTGTCCGTGAACGCCAAGTGAAGGTAATTCCATTATGTCCTTTTTCAAAATCTGTTTTTGATAAGGACTCATCGATTCGTGATGTGTTAAAAGAATAAGATGAGTTGGATGTATTCTAAATGATGGAATACATCCATTTTCTTTCATTAATTAAGTAAAGAACTTAAGAACAGGTATAACGAACAACTTTAAGTGTACTTGGGCGAGTTTCAAGTGCCTGACGGGTTGCGTAGCCTTCACTATTATTTAAATCTGGGGAATTAGATAAACCAAATGTTGCACGGCTATTACCGATTTTTACCCCATATTGTTCTTGTTGCGCTGGATTGGCGATCTCATTGACGCTCAGCACTGCGAGTTTATAGGTCTTGTCTACACCTAAAATTTGCTTGCATGCGTGTTGTAATTTCTTCTCATCTAGATCTCTATTGCTACGCGCAGCTAAAGTATAGGCAACGGTTGCAGAGGTGGCTGTTTTATTTTCGATTTGATAGCCTGTTGTGCCATTGTATTGATGTGGACTACTTTGACAGGCTGAAAGAATAAGAGCACCGCTCATAATTAGCAATAAATTGGTTTTTTTCATATCAATGATCCTGTTATTTCTGGTTTTAGTATCGCATAAAATAAGTTTTTTATTGTGAGGAATCTTTAAAACACAGGCTATTCATCGTTTTTTAGCTTCAAATATAAAGAAAGAATTTTCGTTTTCGAACAATTTTGCATATAATCTGCCAAGTTTTTTATTTAATACAGAAGTCATTGCTTTTTTGTAGTATTTGAGCCCGTTTTTTAACGGGCGTTTAATTTATTGCACTATACATAAGCAAGTCTGGATAGGTATGTCATGATCTCTACAGATAGTCAAAAAAAATACGTGGTTGCATTTGACCAAGGTACAACCAGTTCACGTGCGATCGTATTGGATCACGATGCGAATGTCATCAGTATTGCTCAGCGTGAGTTTACGCAAATTTACCCACAACCAGGTTGGGTTGAGCACGATCCAATGGAAATCTGGGCGACTCAAAGTGCAGTGTGGGTTGAAGCTTTAGCGCAAGCAAGTATTTCAAGTGAGCAAATCGCAGCGATTGGGATTACCAACCAACGTGAAACCACTGTCATCTGGGATAAAAAGACAGGTAAACCTATTTACAATGCAATTGTATGGCAAAGCCGACAAAGCAATGAAATTTGTAATCAGCTTCGCCAAGATGGCTGGCAAGATTACGTTCATAAAGTAACTGGTCTGGTTCTTGATCCATATTTCTCTGCAACTAAAATTAAGTGGATTCTGGATCGTGTTGAAGGCAGCCGTGAACGTGCAGAACGTGGCGAGCTTTTATTTGGTACGATTGATACATGGTTGCTTTGGAAATTGACCAATGGTCAAGTGCATGTGACTGACTATACCAATGCATCTCGCACGATGTTATTCAACATCGAAACGCTTGAATGGGACGATAAACTGCTTGAAGCATTAAATATTCCTAAAGCGATGTTGCCTGAAGTTCGTGGTTCTTCTGAAATTTACGGTTATACACATACCATTAGTGGTCAGGAAATTGGGATTCCAATTGCAGGTATTGCAGGGGATCAACAGGCTGCATTGTTTGGACAAATGTGTGTTGAAGCGGGTCAAGCAAAAAATACCTATGGTACAGGTTGCTTCTTGCTCATGAATACAGGCAAACGCATTGTGCAATCTGATCATGGTTTATTGACGACGATTGCATGTGGTCCACGTGGTGAAGTGAACTATGCACTGGAAGGTGCAGTGTTCAATGGTGGTTCATGTGTGCAATGGTTGCGTGATGAACTGAAAGCGATTAATGATTCGCATGATTCTGAATACTATGCAACCAAAGTAAAAGACAGTAATGGTGTCTATGTGGTGCCTGCATTTACAGGTCTAGGTGCACCATATTGGGATCCAACAGCACGTGGTGCGATCTTGGGTATTACCCGCGGTGTAAGTATTGAACATATTATTCGTGCCACATTGGAGTCGATTGCTTATCAAACGCGTGATGTATTGGATGCCATGCAGCAGGATTCAGGTGAGAAATTGCGTACCTTGCGTGTTGATGGTGGTGTGACTGACAATAACTTCTTGATGCAATTCCAAGCCGATATCATGGGCACGTCAGTAGAACGTCCTGCGATGAAAGAAACAACGGGCATGGGTGCGGCATTCTTGGCTGGTTTGGCTGTCGGTTTCTGGTCGGATTTGAATGAATTGAAGAGTAGAATGACCATCGAAAATACCTTTGTACCAGAGTGTAGTCAGGATGTGACTGAAAAACTCTATAAAGGTTGGTTAAAAGCTGTCGGACGTACTCGTGATTGGGCGGAAGACTAAGCTAAAATAGACCCATTTAATATGATCTAAAACAACACAGGATGGATGAGCATGAGCTTGATACTACGCCAACAGAAAACCCTCGAACTAGTGAGAGAGCGTGGCTATATCAGTATTGAAGAGCTTGCTCAGCATTTTGATGTCACTCCACAAACCATCCGTCGGGATATTAATCAATTGGCGGATGAGGGTTTGTTGAGACGTTATCACGGTGGTGCAGCGCATGATTCGAGTGTGGAAAACACTGAATATACGATGCGTGTTGGTTATATGTTAGAAGAAAAGAGAATGATTGCAGCCGCAGTTGCTGCAGCCGTTCCTGATCATGCTTCTTTGTTTATTAATATTGGAACCACAACCGAAGCAATCGCACATGCATTGTTAAACCATACAGGTTTGCGGATTATTACCAATAATCTCAATGTTGCCAAAATTCTCAGCACCAAAGAAGACTTTGAAGTACTGATTGCCAGTGGGCGTGTGCGTCCAGATGGTGGAGTGATTGGTCAAGCGACTGCGGATTTCTTCAAGCAGTTTAAGGCAGATTACGCATTGGTGGGGATCAGTGGTATTGAAGAAGATGGTACTTTGTTGGATTTCGACTTCCAAGAAGTGTGCGTATCTCAAGAGATTGTTTCAAGTGCTCGCCAAGTTTTCCTTGCCGCGGATAGCAGTAAGTTTGGTCGTAATGCGATGATCCGTTTAGGTTCACTGAAGCAAGTCGACTGTATTTTTACCGATCAACAGCCGAATGATGAGTTTATGAAAACCATTCGCGATTTGGATGTTGGGCTGATTGTTGCCAAGTAAATCTTCATTTCCGAAAAATTGTTACTTTTCTTGAGCTGAGCCCTTTTGGCTCAAGAATATTTCAATAAGAATAATGCTATAACGTTGAGCAGTCTTGATATTGCCAGTCGATCCTTTTTTAAATATATACATTTTCAATTTTTACCATTTATCTAAAAATGTCTATAAATTGGCATTTTTTTGACTGTTTTTTGTTGTTTATTTTCATTTCACGTGTTTAAATGTTCGTTATTGAACAATAATGAATATTTGCGGTGATTTATGCAAACTTCTCCTCAGTCAAATGAAAAAATTTATGACCTTGCTGTGATTGGTGGCGGTATCAACGGTGTTGGTATTGCAGCGGATGCTTCAGGTCGTGGTTTATCTGTATTCCTCTGTGAAAAAGATGATTTGGCTAGCCATACCTCTTCTGCAAGTAGTAAGTTAATCCATGGTGGTTTACGTTACCTTGAACACAAAGAGTTTCGCTTAGTCCGTGAAGCGCTGGCTGAGCGTGAAGTATTGTTGGCAAAAGCACCACACATTATCCGTCCTATGCGCTTTATCATGCCGCATCGTCCACACTTACGCCCAGCGTGGTTGATTCGTACAGGTTTGTTCTTTTACGATCACTTGGGTAAACGTGAAAAGTTATTGGGTTCGAACAACGTTTATTTTAAAGAAGACAGCCCATTAAACGCTGCGATTACTCGCGGTTTTGAATATTCAGACTGCGCGGTAGATGACTCTCGTTTGGTCGTGTTGAATGCCATGCATGCACGTGAAAAGGGTGCAGACATTGTGACGCGTACCCGTTGCCTATCTGCACAACGTGAAGGGCAATACTGGATCGTTGATTTGGAAAATGCACAAGGTCAATTCCAGATCAAAGCTAAGGCTTTAGTGAATGCTGCTGGCCCTTGGGTTGCACAATTCATTAAGCAAGATTTACAGCTTAAATCACCATATGGCATTCGTTTGATTCAAGGTAGCCATATCATTGTGCCGAAGCTTTATGAAGGCGACAAAGCATTTATCATGCAGAATGATGATCGTCGTATTGTGTTCGCGATTCCATACTTAGACCAATACACCATGATTGGAACCACGGATCGTGAGTATCAAGGTGATCCTGCACAAGTAAAAATCACCCAAGAAGAAATTGATTACTTGATTGAGGTAAGCAATGCGCACTTCAAAAATCAGTTAACCCAAGCCGATATTATTTCTACTTTTGCGGGTGTACGTCCATTATGTGACGATGAATCGGATAATCCATCTGCCATTACCCGTGACTATACTTTGGCTTTATCGCAAGAAGCGGAAGATCAGGCACCGTTACTTTCAGTCTTTGGTGGTAAGTTAACGACTTATCGTAAGTTGGCAGAATCTGCAATGCAGCAGCTCAAAGCATTTTTCCCAGAAATGAAGGGCAGTTGGACAGCGACAGAAGCTTTGCCTGGTGGTGAAAATATGGCATCAGCTGAACAGTTGGCGAAAGAGATTCGTGCACAAGTCACCGATGCATCTGAGGCTTTGGCAAAACGTTGGGCATCTGCTTATGGTTCACGTATCTGGAATATCTTGGGTGAAGCAACTTCGGTTGAGCAGTTAGGTCAGCATTTTGGTCAAGGCTTGTATGCGAAAGAAGTGGATTATTTATGTCGCTTTGAGTGGGTAACGACTAGCCAAGATATTTTGTGGAGACGTTCAAAATTGGGTCTCAACTTTGCGCCAAGCGAAATCGAAAGCTTAGATGTGTATTTAGCAAATAAACCAAATAGCACGGTTGCTGCTTAAAAATTCCTAATAAAAAAGCCCCTTTGAATAAGGGGCTTTTTTATTGGTCTTAATTAGTACTTGAAGCGGAATGCAACGGTGTAATTTGCAGGTGCTCCGTAGAAGGCTTGTCCATCAGTAAAGCTGTTTAAGTATTTTTTATCAGTTACGTTATTGGCATTGGCCTGAATACTGAGATTTGGACTAATGTCATAGCTTGCCATCAAGTTAAGCAGCGCATAATCACTTTGTTTGAGATAAGTGCTATAGCTTGGGTCAAAGCGGGTGATTTTACTTTGCCATTTCACACCTGCTCCAACTTTCAGTTTTGGTAGCTGAGCAGGGGAATAAGTTGTTAGAAGATTGAAGCTTTGCGTTGGGTTATAAGTTCTTGCAGCACCGCCATTCTTTAGGTCTTGCAGGCTAAATTGGGTGTAGCCAAGAGAAACATTGACTTGATCGGTGAGTTGTCCCGCCAGACCAACTTCTACACCTTGTGAGCGAAGATCACTAATTTCAACTCTACGATCGAGAGAAGGGTTGTCAGTTGAGCGAAGCGGGTAGCTATTTTCCTCAGTTCTAAACACAGCCAGTGTTCCAGTAAGTTTGTTGTCTAGCCAAGAACTCTTAAACCCAACTTCATAGCTTTTACCTTCAATTGGATCTGCAACTTTGCCCGTTGCTTTGTCAACTGAGGTTTGTGGGCGGAAAATCGAGGTATAACTCATATAACCCGTATATTCAGGGGTGAAGTTATAGGTAATACCCGCATATGGCGATACTTTGCTCTCGTTATAATTCATTGGGTCGCCGTAACTCGTACCTTCACTCTTGGCTTGGACGTAGTTTGCACCTAGGGTTAATTTTAAATCATCATTGAAGTGTAGGCGGGTTGCTGCATAAACAGATTGATTACGTTGAGTATAATCTGCTGTTTTTGTGAATGGACCCCAGATCACACTATTTGGGGTCCAGCTTGCCCAATTAGTAGTACATTGGGCTTTGTATTCATTGTCGCCTGTGCCACGAACACATATTCCAACATTACTGTCTTGGATGTCGCCCACAGTTTGAGCGTCATTTTGTTTGCTCTGCGTGAAGCTGTAACCAACAATCGCTTCATGTTGTTGACCGAATAATTCAAACTTTCCATTTAGGTTGAGGTCAACACTGTGTTGTTTATTTTTTTCACTAAAGCCTTTAGCGGTAAAATCGATATCAGCGCCATTAGCCATTGGATAACCATAATAGTATAACAGTCGGCTGTCGCGATTCTTTTCATTGTAGTTGTAGTTTAGGTTGGCTGACCAATTCTCAGAAAGTTTCTGTTTGAGCTCAAAAAATGCATTTCGAGAAGTATTGTCCCAATAGGTCCAGTCTGGGTTTGGATTATAAGAGCGATCATAACTGATTTGTTTACCTGAAGAATCCATAAGAGGTAAAGCACCCCAGTTATTGGCATTCGGTTTGTTTTTCTCCTGACTCGCACCAATGGTAAGCAATGTACTATTAGTAAGGTCTGCTTCTAAGGCAGCTGCAATCCCATTTTTCTCAGAAGTGTAGTGATCTAAGTGCGAATCACCTGTTTGCTGAAAACCAGAAACACGACCGCGAACACTGCCATCTGATACGAGGCTGCCTGAGGCATCTGCTTCATAGCGTTGCGTATCCCATGAACCATAACTTAGACCTGCATTGGCTTGGAACTCTTTAGTTGGGCGTTTACGGATGTAGTTAATGGTTGCGCTTGGATCGCCAAATGCATTGGTTAGTGCATCTGCACCCTTAATCACTTCAATACGATCGTAGAAATAGCTATCTGGATTGGTATCATTATAATTCCAGCCACCAGAAGGGAAGCCTACACCGTCAACCAGAATGTTTGAGATTTCAAAACCACGTGCCATATACACTGAGCGTTCAGTTTCAAGTGAGTTAACGGTCACACCTGGTGTATTGTTGAGTACATCTCTAGAACTGGTCAGACCGAAATCTTCAATTTGCTGACGTGTTACTACATTAACGGTTTGCGGAATTTCTTTGGCTTCAATATTCAGTTTGGTTGCGCTTGAGCTATTTTTAATACTGTATGCTTTGGTTTTCTCGCTGGTGTCGCTGTCCTGAGTTGCTTGGACTTTGATGGTTGGCAGTTGTTGCGATCCCTCATCAAGTGCATAACTATAAGAGCTGATACTGACTAATGTTGAGATAGCTAAAAAGAGTGGGGTGCGTTTAAACAGAGGCGATGAACTCATACCTACAACCATGTAAATGAGAAATATTATTGTTACAATTATTGTTAATATTCGTTAATTTTGCAATTTATTTTGTCTAAAGCTTAATGGGAATAGCTAGTGTGGGATGATGAGTTAATAGGAATTTTCGAAAATTGGCTAATAAAAAAGGCCACCGAAGTGACCTTTTTTAATTTCCCTAGATCCCTCTTTGATCAAGAGGGCAATAAATGGGATTAAGCAGATTTAACAGCTGCTAATAATTCATTTTGACGATCTTTAAGCGCTTGAGGTAAGCGAGCACCAAGTTTAGTGAATAACTCAGTGTGGCTTTCAAGTTCTTTGATCCATTGATCTTTGTCTTGTGCTGTGACTGTATTGAATTGCTCTTTAGAGAAATCAATACCATTCCAGTTCAACTGTTCGTAAGTTGGAACATAACCGATTGGTGTTTCAGTCGCTTCAGCACGGCCTTCACAACGATCAATAATCCACTCAAGAACACGCATGTTTTGACCGAAACCAGGCCATACGAAGTTGCCTTCAGCATCACGACGGAACCAGTTTACATTGAAGATTTTTGGTAATTTATTACCAGCAGCTTCAGCTTTTGCACCAACTTCTTGACCAAGTTGTAACCAATGACCGAAGTAGTCAGCCATGTTGTAACCCGCAAATGGAAGCATTGCGAATGGGTCACGACGAACGATACCTTGTTGACCAACCGCTGCCGCAGTTGTTTCTGAACCCATCGTTGCTGCTTTATAAACGCCATCAACCCAGTCAAATGCTTCAGAAACTAAAGGCACGGTATCTGCACGACGACCACCGAAGATGAATGCAGAGATTGGTACGCCTGCTGGATTTTCCCAGTCAGCGTCAATCGAAGGGCATTGACCAGCAGAAACAGTAAAGCGTGAGTTTGGATGTGCTGCTTTTTCGCCTTCAACGTATGGTTGGCCTTTCCAAGTGATCAAGTCAGCTGGAACTTCTTTAGTTAGACCTTCCCACCATACTTCGCCATCTTTAGTCACAGCAACGTTGGTGTAAATCACATCTTTATGCATGGTTGCAATACAGTTCGGGTTAGTTTTGGTATTTGTACCAGGCGCAACACCGAAGAAACCAGCTTCTGGGTTGATTGCATATAAGCGACCATCTTCACCTGGTTTGATCCAAGCAATATCGTCACCTACTGTTTCAATCTTCCAGCCTTCGTAACCTGCTGGTGGAATTAACATTGCAAAGTTTGTTTTACCACATGCAGAAGGGAATGCTGCTGCGATGTAGTGTTTTTCACCTTGTGGGTTAGTCACACCTAAAATCAGCATGTGTTCAGCTAACCAGCCTTGCTCACGACCCATCGCAGAAGCAATACGTAATGCTAAGCATTTTTTACCCAATAATGCATTGCCACCGTAACCAGAACCGTAAGACCAGATTTCACGAGTTTCTGGATAGTGAACGATATATTTTTCGTTGTTACATGGCCAAGCAACATCTTTTTGACCATCTTTTAATGGTGCAGCAACAGTGTGTACGCATGGGATAAACTCACCATCTGTACCTAATACGTCATAAACTGCTTTACCCATACGTGCCATTTTAGTCATGCTGACTGCAACGTAAGGTGAATCTGTTAACTCGATACCAATGTGAGCAATGTGGCTTCCTAAAGGACCCATCGAGAAGGGAACCACATACATGGTACGGCCTTCCATTGCACCGTCAAATAATCCATTTAATTTTTCGCGCATTTCTGCAGGAGCAACCCAGTTGTTTGTTGCGCCAGCATCTTCTTCATTTTGCGAGCAAATATAAGTACGGTCTTCAACACGAGCAACGTCAGAAGGGTCAGAATTTGCAAGATAAGAACCAGGATGTTTTTCTTGGTTAAGTTTTTGCATGGTGCCGTTAGCGATCATCAAGTCCATAAGACGTTGATATTCTTCTTCGCTGCCGTCACACCATTCGATTTTTGCTGGTTTGGTCAATTTTGCAATTTCTTCCACCCATGCAATAAGCTTAGGGTGACGAACGAATTCTGGTGCGTTCACTTGGGTCATGGTGATGCCTTTTTAAAATGTGTACAACGTACAAGTTCTATCAACTGGATGGCAGTAAGATAGAGGAAGTAAAAAAAGTGGCTGTATTAAAGCATAAAATCATAAAAAATATAAGACTAAAGAATAGTGAGGGGTATGAATGTGGAAATGTATATTTTGGTTTAATGTATTGTTTTTATTTGACTTTGTTATTTTATATTTTAATATTTTGTTTATTTATATATATTATTTTTGTTATAAATCACGTTGTAAAACAATATTTTATGATATTTTTATTTTTTTGAGAATTGTTATTGATTATATGAATGAAGCTCATTCAAAATTTACATAAACAAGCTTTTATTTGTTGATTTTGTAAACAAAAATATGTGAATGATCTGTCTTAAGGTTGAGATTTATGGCTCAAAATGTAAAGCCTTTATCTATTATTTATAATCAAAAATCAGGTTTTCATGCCGCTCAACAAGATGACGAATATGAGCGTCTCATGACCTTTTGGACGCAATATGGGTTCGAAATTCAGGTTTTTGAGTTAAATTCTCAAGTTCACTTTGATGACATGATGGCAACGGTCTTGGCTCGACATCAGTCTTCTGAGCAGAAGGGTGTTGTCGTTGCAGCGGGAGGAGATGGAACTTTAAATGCGGTTGCAAAACAATTGATGCATACAGATATTCCGATGGGGATCATACCATTAGGGACATTTAACTATGTTGCACGTGCTTTGCATATTCCTATTGACGTTGCGCAAGCGGCAGAGGTGATTGCAACGGGTTCGATACAATCAGTACATGTTGCGGGAATAAATGATCAGATTTATTTGAATAATGCGAGTTTAGGTTTATATCCTTTATTTATAAAAAAACGTGAATTATATAATCAGCGTCTAGGGCGATTTCCACTTCATGCCTATACCTCTGGTTTAGATGTATTACTTCGAGAGCATAAATCTTTAAAACTGGCTGTCACTGTGGATGGGCAGAGATATCCTGTTGCGACCCCATTGGTTTTCTTTGGTAATAATCAACTGCAACTGAGTGATATGAAGTTAAGAATTGCCGAGTGTGCTGCCAATGGAAAGTTGGCAGGTGTGGTGGTGGCTAAAAGTGATCGTCTCAGTTTATTAAAAATGTTATGGAAACTGATTCAGGGAAAAATTGATCAGGCTTCAGATGTGTATTCATTTTGTGCCGAACATATACAGGTCGATTGTAAAAAGGCAAAGTTAACGGTTGCAGTGGATGGAGAACTTATGGAAATGCAAACCCCGTTAAAATTCTCAGTCAAAAAATCAGCCTTAAAAGTGATGGTTCCGAATGCTGTTACATCTGTCTGATCTGCATTTTGGAACGGAGCGTGAAGTCTGCATTGATGCAATCAAGCAGTTTTGCCATCAACATCGTCCTGAAGCCGTGATTGTGAGTGGTGATCTTACCCAACGTGCGCGCCTTAAGCAGTTTTATGCATGTCGACAATTTCTAGATACGCTCAATCTTCCTTATTTGGTGGTGCCAGGTAATCACGATATTCCGCTTTACCATGTATGGAATCGCTTCTTTTCGCCTTTTGTTCGTTATCAGGCATTCTTTGGTCGTTTGGAAACAACGCTGGAAACGGAGCATTTTTATATAGTTGGGATGAATAGTATTCGCCGCCGTTACCATACCCGTGGTCATATTTCACTTGAGCAAATTCATGAGACTTACGAGAAGTTAAACATTGCGCCAGCCAACAAAATAAAATTGGTGGTTTTTCATCAACCCTTTTATACCTTTCCGAATGAGCATGGTGATAAAGACTGTCCAGTTTTGGGAAAAATCGCGTTGGAAAAATGGGGCGCAACAGGCTTGTTTGGTTTATTGCATGGACATTTACACAAAGTGGCTATACACGATTTAAATCAAATTTTTGAGTTAGGATTTGATCATCCCATCTTGGATATTCATGCGGGTACAGCAACTTCAAACCGATTACGCTTTGGATTTTCGAATAGTTTTAATGTGATTTTGAATGATGGAACGATTGAGCATTATTGGTTTGATGAGTCGCTTAAAATATTTGTGAAATCACAAACTGTTGTTTAATTCGGCAGCTATAGATTTTGATGTTTAAAAAAACATCTATAAGTAGAATTTTTTTTCATTTTCCCCTTGAAGCTATTTTTTTTAACCCCACAAAAGTGGCATATCAAAATTTTATGTATTGCCATGAATTGGCGATACACATTAATCAATAAGACTAAGTCTGATGGAGTTAACTATGAGCAACATTCGCCCATTACATGATCGTGTTGTGATTCGTCGCGTAGAAGAAGAAACTAAAACGGCTGGTGGTATTTTACTTCCAGGTTCTGCTGCTGAAAAACCATCTCAAGGTGAAGTAATTGCAGTCGGTAATGGTCAAATCACTGACAATGGCGTTCGCGCTTTAGACGTTAAAGTTGGCGATAAAGTATTGTTCGGTACTTATGCAGGTACAACAGTAAAAGTAAGCGGTGAAGAACTCTTGATCATGAAAGAGTCAGATATCTTAGCTGTACTTGAAGGCTAATTGATCCATAACTCACAAATTAATCAGATACAGTATTTAAAAAGATTCGGAGTTTAACATGTCAGCTAAAGACGTAAAATTTGGTGATTCAGCTCGCTCAAAAATGATTGCAGGCGTAAACGTACTTGCAGATGCAGTTAAAGTAACTTTAGGTCCTAAAGGCCGTAACGTTGTGATCGACCGTTCTTTCGGTGCACCGCACATCACTAAAGATGGTGTAACCGTTGCGAAAGAAATTTCTTTGAAAGACAAGTTTGAAAACATGGGTGCTCAACTTGTTCGCGAAGTTTCTTCTAAAACAAATGACATTGCGGGTGACGGTACAACAACTGCAACTGTACTTGCTCAAGCAATCTTAAATGAAGGGATCAAATCTGTAACTGCAGGTATGAACCCAATGGATTTAAAACGTGGTATCGACATCGCAGTGAAAACTGTAGTTGAAAATATCCGTACCAATGCAAAACCTGCTGATGATTTCAAAGCAATTGAACAAGTAGGTTCAATCTCTGCGAACTCTGATACGACTGTTGGTAAACTTATCGCTCAAGCGATGGAAAAAGTAGGTAAAGAAGGTGTTATCACTGTAGAAGAAGGTTCTGGCTTTGAAGACGCATTAGACGTTGTAGAAGGTATGCAGTTCGACCGTGGTTATATCTCTCCATACTTCGCGAACAAGCAAGATACCTTAACTGCTGAACTTGAAAATCCGTTCATCCTTCTTGTTGATAAAAAAATCGGCAATATCCGTGAATTGATCGCTGTATTAGAAGCGGTTGCTAAAACTGGTAAACCACTTCTTATTATCGCTGAAGATGTTGAAGGCGAAGCGCTTGCAACACTTGTTGTGAACAACATGCGCGGTATTATCAAAGTATGTGCGGTTAAAGCACCTGGTTTTGGTGACCGTCGTAAAGCAATGCTTCAAGACATCGCGATCTTGACTGGCGCGACTGTGATTTCTGAAGAAGTAGGCATGTCTTTAGAGCAAGCTTCTCTTCAAGATCTAGGTACTGCACACAAAATCACTGTTTCTAAAGAAAATACAGTAATTGTTGATGGTGCTGGTAATGCTGCACAAATCGCTGAACGTGTTCAACAGATCCGTGCGCAAATCGAAGAATCTACTTCTGAATACGACAAAGAAAAACTTCAAGAACGCGTTGCTAAATTAGCTGGCGGTGTTGCAGTCATCAAAATTGGTGCGGCAACTGAAGTTGAAATGAAAGAGAAGAAAGATCGTGTTGACGATGCGCTTCACGCAACTCGTGCAGCAGTAGAAGAAGGTGTTGTTGCAGGTGGTGGTGTTGCACTGGTACGTGCTGTAAACGTATTGGATGGCTTAAAAGGCGCGAACGAAGATCAAACTGCAGGTATCAACATTTTACGTCGTGCGATTGAAGCGCCGCTTCGTCAAATCGTTTCAAATGCAGGTGATGAGCCTTCAGTTGTGATCAATGCCGTTAAAGCGGGTGAAGGTAACTTCGGTTATAACGCTGCAACTGGCGAATATGGTGATATGTTGGAAATGGGTATTCTTGACCCTGCTAAAGTAACCCGTTCTGCACTTGAACACGCAGCTTCTGTTGCTGGTTTGATGTTGACGACTGAATGTATGATTACTGATATCCCAGAAGATAAACCAGCTGGTCCAGATATGGGCGCTATGGGTGGTATGGGCGGCATGATGTAAACTGCTCATATATAGTTTAAATTATTATAATTTAATATGATTTAAGCTATAAATTTTTAACTTACTCACATTTGAGTTTGTTACAAAAAGGTCGCAAATTTTATTTGTGACCTTTTTAATTCATGGATCACTATTAATTCGATCATATAGTTGACCTTAATTAATTACAAAATCAGATGTGTTTGGAGTCGTTGGAGGATCTTATTGATTAGAGAGTGTAGGGAATCATTTGCATTTAAAGTATTAACTGATATCGCTAATAATTGGTCTAGGAATAGAGAAAAGTTGGAAAAGAAAAAAGCGGAGAAAAAATAATGGGGTCTTATGAGTTAACGAAATATGATCATTTTATAAATGCTGCTTTTATTAAGTATGTAAAGAGTGAGCTTATTGTTTTAGTTTTTTTATTAGCCTGTTTTTGGATGCTAATACCTGCGGTTTTTAATTCTGATAGATGGGTTGTAATTGTTTTTAATTTTAATATTTCATTATACTATCTTTATCCTGTTGTTCTTGGTTTTATTTGTTTGCTGTATATATTTAAGAGAATTTTTAAATATTATAGTCGTTCCGTATTTCATTTTTATTTTAAAGATGAATTTCTGGTGCTTAATATATTTGAGTTTAAAAGTGTTCAGTTTGTTGAGTTTGATTTTGTTTTAGACAAGTATAGTATTGGACACTGGAATGGCTTTAAGAAAGAGTATTTTAATTGTGTAGGAATTGAGGGTAATAAAAAAGTATATCTCCTTCCTGTTGCTGATGGTAAAATGGATGAGCTTGTAAAGCTTTTGCTTGATCATGGTGGGAAGCAACTATAATTTTGAAGATGACAAGAGTAGTGATAGGAGTAATATATGTTTGATCAATTGAATACGATTCAGATTATAAGTATTTTTGTTGCGCCTATCATTATTATCCTAGGAGCACTTTTTGGTCCAAAATCATTAAGACGACCTTTATGGGTTGGGCTCATCATATTATTAACAACTTATTTTATTCGATTGTTTTAATGCAAATTAACTTACTAGTAAGCATTGCTTTTTTAAAATTTATTTAAAAAATAAGAAATCTACAGCAAAGTCACAAGTTAATAGAGTGGCTTGTGGTTTTGTAGTTATATTGGCAGTTGTACCACGAGAGTAATTTTTTTGATTTGTGTTTATTTCTGGTGGTTTTTTGCAGGCGAGATAACTTATACGCCAATTAAATGAATATTCGTAGTTCCAAATCGACGTATTTACCTGTTTGTTGTACAGAGTGCTCGATCCAGTTTAAATTGATAAATTCAGAGAAATTTGAGAGGGATGTGTTTGTTTGTTGAAGCGTGAAATCTAAACTTTGAAATAAACTCATAAAAATGAGCGTATTTATGTACACTCATTTTTACTACATTTTTTAAGTTTTAGCCTTAACTGTTCAGGATTACTGCATATGCAGGGATTTTTTTATGGATATTTCTTGGAATTTATCGAAATAAAATAATCATCCAAGTAAAAAAGATAATCGCCAAGGAAACAAATTGCGCAGCACTACCCATATCTTTTGCATTCTTAGACAATGGATTTTTTTCTAAGGACACACGATCAACTACAGCTTCAATAGCGGAATTAAACAGCTCTACAATAATCGCCAATAAACAGACAGCAACCATAAGTGCTTGCTCAACGGCTGATACGTGTACAAAAAAACTGAGTGGGATCAAGATCACATTCAGTAATAGGATTTGTCGGAAGGCAGCTTCGTGGCTAAAAGCAGCTTTAAATCCTGCGATTGAATAGCCTGTGGCATTGAGAATCCTTTTAATGCCACTTTTGCCTTTATAGGGAGAGTATTGCGTCATTACGATAGAGGAATGAGAGAAAGGCGTATTATAAGAGCAAAGATGTTGCAGTAAATTGGCAATATGTCGCATGCGTGTAGCATAAGCCACAGCTTTCTGCCATTAATCTCTACAAAGCTTGCATTTATAAATTGTCAATTTGTGTTGTGCTAAGGATAATAAGCACAGAATTATTGAAGGAAAGCGCTGCATGAAAATTATCGCAGATGAAAATTTGGCATTTACCGATTATTTCTTTGCGGAATTTGCAGAAATACAGCACCGAGCAGGACGTACTCTGACCCATGCTGATGTACAGGATGCCGATGCACTTTTAGTTCGCTCTGTGACCAAAGTAAACCATGCCTTGATTGACCAGACCTCGATCAAATTCGTGGGCAGCGCCACTATCGGAACCGATCACCTAGATATTCAAGCCTTAGAGCAACAACAGATTGCGTGGAGTAATGCCGCGGGTTGTAATGCGCAAGCAGTTGCTGAATATGTGATTACTGCGTTACTACACTTAGATATCAATCTTTTGGAAAAAAATAAAGCCTTCACTTTAGCCATTATTGGTTTGGGGAATGTCGGCAGTCGTCTAGCCGTGATGGCACAATTGCTTGGTTGGAATGTCATTGGCTATGATCCTTATGTGCAATTAGGCGGTATTGAAAATGTCTCTTTTGACGAGCTGTTAAAACATGCCGATGCAATTTCGATCCATGTGCCTTTAACATTATCAGGTGATTTCCCAACACAGCATTTATTTGATGCAACTGCTTTGGCTGCAATGAAACCTTCTGCTATTTTAATCAATAGTGCGCGTGGTCCTGTCATTGAACAGGCTGCATTAATGGCAGATATTATCGCGACGCAGCGTCAAGTCGTTCTCGATGTATTTGAGTTTGAACCTGAAATTTCTGAGCAATTGTTGCATTTACTGGCATTGGCGACACCACATATTGCGGGCTATAGTCTGGAAGGTAAGGCCAGAGGCACACAAATGATCTATCAAGCTTTTTGCGATAAATTTTCTTATCAAGTCTCAAAGCATTTTGAGAGTCAATTGCCTCAGGTGGAACAATATTTTGAGCAGCAGGATTTAAAAGCTGCGCTTAAACAACATCTGACTCAGATTTATGATATTGCTGCCGATGATCAGCAACTACGTGCGTGTGTACAAGCAGGTAAGGTAGAGCAAACAGCATTTGACCTACTTCGGAAAAATTATCCCTTACGCCGTGAGTGGGCTGCACACGGTGGACCAAAAGCATGAGTCAAGCAATGAAAAGCTATCAACCAACCTGTTCAATTGATGCCTTAAAAGCACGTGCGGAGATGTACGGCAAGATTCGTCAGTTTTTTGCACAACGCAGTGTTTTAGAAGTAGAAACTCCAGTTTTGTCTCAGGCAGGGGTGACGGATGTACATTTGGCTTCTGTTCAAGTACAGCGTCATATTCATGGCAAATTAAATACCCAGTATTTACAGACCTCGCCTGAATTTCCAATGAAACGTTTATTGGCCAGTGGCAGTGGGGCAATCTATCAAATTTGCAAAGTGTTTCGCGATGATGAACACGGGCGTAAGCACAACAGTGAATTTACCATGTTGGAATGGTATCGACCGGGATTAGACTTAAAAGGCTTGATGCATGAAACTGCGGATCTGTTAGAAACCTGTTTGGCACATCGTTTTGGTGATATTCGTCCAGTAGTTCTCAGTTATAAGCATGCTTTTCAGGATCGTTTGGATATTAATCCTTTGCAAGCCAGCTTGAAACAACTCAAAGAGACTGCCAATCGTGTTGGGCTTAATCTTGATTTGGGTGATGATCGTCTGGCTTATATGGATCTGTTATTTTCGCACTTTGTTGAGCCAAGTCTGGGCTTTGATGCGCCTGTATTTTTAACTGACTTCCCACCTGAAATGGCGTCATTGGCCAAAGTAAAACTGGATGAGGATGGTGAGTCCGTTGCAGCTCGTTTTGAGGTTTATATCGAAGGTCTAGAGCTGGCAAATGCCTATGATGAGTTATTAGATGCTGAAGTTCTAGCATCTCGTTTTGAGGCAGATAATGCAGAACGTGCAAAGCAGGGTTTGGCTGTGATTCCAACTGATCAATATTTATTGGCAGCTTTACCCCATATGCCAGAATGTTCTGGTATTGCTTTGGGTATCGACCGCTTACTTATGGTTGCCATGAATCAAGTCAAAATTGATCAGGTTATTGCATTCCCAGCAGAGATTGCCTAAGGCATTTATTTTCAATCTTTATAGAAGTTGCATCAATAGCTGTATTAATTCACTTTGGCGATGAGTTCCGGTTTTTTTGAAAATTGATTGCAGATGCTTCTTTACCGTATCCGCTTGAATTTCATGTGAAAGGGCAATTTCTTTGGTGGTTTTGCCCTCAAGCAGTTGCTCACATATTTTATGTTCAACAGGTGTAAACATAAACAGCTGGGTACAAATGTCTTTCTGATATTTTGGCTTCTGTTTTAATCCAGAAAAGGTTGCAAGTAAGACTGGACGAAGGCCAAAAATCTTATGGCTTTTTTCTGGGCTGAGTAAATCTAGCGTTAAGAATAAGTGTTGATCGAGCAGCATGATTTTAGAACATTCATGACTTGTTTGTTTAGGATTGTTTTTATACTGACGTTCGAGTTCAATCAGGTGTTGATCGAATTGGATTTGCTTGTTTTCACTGAAAATAAAGCGGCGTTGCTGAATGCAAATATGCGGATTATGCTCCAGTAACTGTTCAGCTTCACGATTAATTTCTAAGATATCCCCATTGAGGTTAATAATCGCAATCGGTTGGTTCATTTTTTGAATTAACTGTGACCCAAGTAAGGTCATGGTGGAATATTCAAAATGATGGCGATATTGTTGAATTTTCTGCTGTACGATCGGTAAAATTTCATAAATCGGCTGAAGTTCAATACAGCTTAACGCACCACGCTTAGGGCTGGTGAGAAAGGCCAGTAATACACAGACTTTATGATCATAAATGATTTGAATGGCTGAACAGAAACGTAGATCTAAGGGCTGTAAAACACGTTGGTAAACTTGTGTTTGGGTGATTTCGTGCTCTTGAAAGTGTTGATTGCAATGCATCCATCCCGTCATCGGTCCCAAAAGCATTTTCTTTAAACGCGGGTCATCATCTATGGCCAAGCGGATTTGGGTCAGTGCGGCTTGTTCCAGTTGATTGGAGTCAAAATTCACCCCGTGATGGACGCTGAAAGAGAGTGCTTGGACTTCAAGGTCAACAGCCAACAGTTGCGAAGCTTGCACATCAAAATAGTGATTCAGTTGCTCTAAGAAGGTCATCCAATCATCAGCATGCTGAACTTTATTCAAGATGTCCACGACTGGGCTGTGTTGGCTTAGAGTCATCTAAAATCCCATCGAAAAATAGAATGTATTCCATATAGTCTATATGGATTTTAACTAAATGAAATTATTAAATTAAAAAAATGTGACTTCTTATGCAATTATCAGATGAAATGAGTATTTAAGGTTAAATCAGCTTTGAACGAAATATGCCTAAACGCAATAATCAGTTTAGGCAAATTGGGGCTTAGCAGCGCCCCTTTTTGGCTTGTCCTGGAGGGCAGAAATCACCATGACTATCATGATGGTTGTCTGGATCAACAATTACGCTGTCATGCGGGGTATGTACGGCACAGGCCGATAAGCCGAATGTAAGTAAAGTGCTGAAGCAGAGCAGTATTATTTTCATCCTTGCATCCTATTGTTATTGCTTTCCCTACTACTGTAAATCGATCAGTCGGTTTCAGCGAGCAGAATGATGCAGGTTTTTAACATAGATTTGTATCATTCAGCTGTACGTAAAACCGTTCTAAATCCGACATGCGTAGCTGCCAAATCAAATTCTTGTGGATAGCGGCTGCTATTTCGATAACGGGCGCAAAAGTTGGAGGCGCATAGAAAAGAACCGCCTTTAAGTACATATTGCGTTGCGGTGCTGTTTTGTTGACGCAGTTCTGCGTAATTGCCCATGTGCTGATCATGTGCGCCGTGATAAACAGATGAGGTCCACTCCCAGACATTGCCAATCATATCGAACAGCTTAAAGGCATTTGCAGAGTAACAGCCGACGGGTGCGACACTTTGAAAATGATCTGCAACCGTATTATTGAAAGGAAATTCACCTTGCCAATAATTGGCTTGTGGATGTTGATGGGCATCCTGTGGTGCTTGGTGTAAAGGGGTATCGGTTTTCGAACCAGCCTTGGCTGCATATTCCCATTCTTGTTCTGTGGGTAAATCCCGCCCCAACCAAACGGCATAGTGTTCAGCATCATTTTTAGTGACATAGCGAACTGGCTCAGACGGCAATGGAGGCTGACCTTGAACGCCATTCGGTGTTTTCCATGTGTAATCTACTTTCAGTTGCCACCATTGATTTGGGTTATTGACATCAGGAGAAAATACGGCAGCTTGTTTCTGTTTTTCCGCATCAGTGACATAGTCTGTTGCTTTAACAAAACTGGAAAACTGGGCAACCGTTACTTCGGTTTGATCGATCCAAAAACCTGCCACCTGACGTTGTGCTTGGCCAAAATTCAGCTCATCAGGGTAGGCAAGATTTGATCCCAATTGAAATGAACCTTTAGGAACCCATACCATCCCAGCGGTTTTACTGTTTTGCCATGCTTCGGGTAAACCAGAATACTGTTGGCATTGCTGTAATGAGCCTAGTCGAGTCTCGGTGCTATTTTGTGTATGAGAATGAGTGTTAGCAGGCTTAACTTTGCTACAGCCTGTCACGAGGGACAGGCTGCTGAGTGAAATTAAAAAGGTAATCCACTTCATTTAAGGTTGTATTCCTTAACACCATTTTGCTGGGTATATTTGTTATAGACATCCACCAGTTCTTGTAACTTGGCAGGATTATCCTGAGCAAGGTTTTGTGTTTCACCTCGATCATTTTTCAAGTTGTATAACTCCCATGTACCTGTTCCGAGTTCTGATTTACCTTGTAATGCAATTTTCCAGTCCCCTTGACGTGCATATTTACTGCCATGCAATTCATCGGAAAAGCTAAAGTTGACTGGGCGAATGGCTTGGGCTTTATTGTCGAGTACGGGTTTCCATGAATAGCCGCTTGGTGTATTGATTTGACGGCCTTTGTATTGACCTTGTGGGACGGAAATATTGGCGTAGTCGAGCACGGTTGGGAACACATCCAAGACTGAGGCAAAACCATGATGCGTGGCTTGAGCTTTGGTTTGGTATGGCAGTTTCACAATTGCAGGTGCGGTGGTTGCACCTTCACCAGCGGTATCCTTCCATAAGTGAAAGGGCGCAGCACTCACCTCTGCCCAACGTGGCCCAACATAGTGATAAGAGTTTGATGTTCCTACGTTATTGACGCTGTTATCAAAACCTGACTCAATCCCATAATTACCACGAATAAAACCTTCCGCACCATTATCGGAAACAAAGAAAATTAAAGTGTTGTCATATAAGTTATTACGTTTTAAATATTGAATCACCCGACCGATATTGGCATCCAGATTTTCGACCATGCCTGCATAGATTTCCATTCTGCGTGCTTCTAACGCTTTTTGTTCAGTTGAAAGCTCATTCCACTTGCCATATTTTTGCGGTGCATTTTGCGTGGCGATTGGTTCTGCCGCTTTAAAGTTGGCTGGAATTAATCCGAGTTGTTTTTGGCGAGCTATACGCGCATCGCGAATCACATCATAGCCTGCGTCATAAACACCACGATAACGATCGCGATATTCAGCTGGTGCTTGTAAGGGCCAATGTGGTGCAGTGTAAGCAGCATAGGCAAAGAAGGGTTTACCCGAGCCTTTGCCTGATTCTAGATAACTGATCAGTTTGTCAGTGAAGTAGTTGGTAGAGAAGAAATCATCGGGCAAGGATGAAATCGGAACTGGTTTACCATCTTCTGTATATGAGGCATTACGTTTATAGGCAGTAGGAGCTTGTTTAAAATGTAGGTCTAAGCCTTGCAATAGCGTAAATGAATGATCAAATCCTTTGGCATGGGCATTGGTTGCATCGGTTAGACCCAAATGCCATTTACCACTGATATAGGTTCGATAGCCATTGTCTTTGAGAACTTCGGCAATCGAAAGTGAACGTTCATTTAAATAACCTTCATAACCAGGCTGACCTTTTAGATGCTCAGGTGTGAGTTCAGCCATTGCACCAATACCTGCTAAATGGTGGTCAGTTCCAGAAATCAATTGTGAACGGGTCGGGGAGCAGGTCGGGGCAGTATGGTAATCCGTTAAGATGCGACCTGCTCGGGTCAGTTCGTCGATATTTGGGGTATGAATTTCCCCACCGAAAGCCCCTAAGTCTGAATAGCCTAAGTCATCTGCCATAATGAATAAAATATTGGGTTGTTTCTTGGTTTCAACCACAGTATTTGAATCATCAGAATCATTATTACTGCAAGCTGAAATTGAAAGGCTAAATAACGCAATTGAAAGCGTGCTAAGAAGGCTATTACGAGACATGAGAATCGACTTAATTTTATAAAAGAATTATGGCGAGTTTAGAGATATGATTTTTATGATAAAAATAATTAAAATTTGATTATTAATCTTAAAAAAAGAAAAGCCCCAATGCAGGGGCTTATTCCTAAGATGATTTAAAATGGGATTTTGGTGAGTTGATTCAAGAAATGTGGAACAACTCGCGGTTCCAAGATGATAGTCACTACTACGCCATAGGCAGCACCCCAGAGATGCGCACTGTGGTTGATATTGCTATTGCCGCGTTTACCTGACCAGATGCTATAGGCCACATATAAAATGGCAAAAATAATTGCAGGAACAGGAATAAAGAACACAAAAATCAAGTTCCACGGTTGGAACAGGATATAGGCAAATAGCACTGCCGAGACTGCACCAGAAGCACCTAAGCTTGCCCATCGTGCATCATGACGATGCTTCAGATAGCTCGGTAAAATCGCAACAATCAGTCCGCCCAAATAGAACAGAACAAAGCCCATGTCATAGAAAAACTGACGATAGAAGCTTTCGATAATATTGCCGAAGAAAAACAGCGTGATCATATTGAACAATAGATGCGTACCATCGGCATGAATAAAGCCATGCGTGATAAAACGGTCATATTGTCCACGTTGCATTGCAGGAGGCCAAAAGATCAAACGGTTCATTACAGCCTGATTGGAGAAGGCCAATAAGGAGATTGCAACAGTAATAATGATAAGAGTCACAGTGTGACCAAAGGGTAGATGTAACATATAGGTTTTAAATTGATCAGTGTCTAAGCAATAATGCCATTAAAAACTTAATAAACAATGTTCTTGCATAGAATTCCTACAAAAATGGTTGATTTTTTTTTATTACCCTCCATCTTCGGTTAATATAACGACATCAGCTTGAGGATTATTGTTATGTCGACTGAGAACACCAACACTGCTGTCGCAGAAGAAATTCCAAACCTTTTAATTACTCCATCTGCACAAGAGTATTTAGGTGATTTATTAGCAAAGCAAAATACCCCAGGAATTGGCGTTCGTGTTTTTGTAGAGCATCCAGGTACTCCACGTGCTGAATGTTGTATGGCATATAGCGCACCTGAAGAAGTGGTGCCGACAGACTATAAACAGGATTATCCTAATTTTCCTGCTTATGTTGATGCACCATCAATTCCGTATTTGGTTGACGCCGTAATTGACTACAACAAAGATCGTTTTGGTGGTCAGTTAACATTCCGTGCACCAAACTCAAAAGTACCGCGTGTCGGTCCAGATGCTTCAATTGAAGAGCGTATTACCTATGTACTGCAATCTGAAATTAATCCAGGTCTAGAAGGACATGGCGGTAATTGTAGTTTGGTCGAAGTGAATAATGATCCAGAACATGGTCTGACTGCTGTATTGAAATTTGGTGGTGGTTGCCAAGGTTGTTCTGCGATTGATGTCACCTTGAAGCAAGGTGTCGAAACTACGTTAAGACAGCATGTGCCTGAATTACAGCGTGTAGTGGATCAAACCGATCATACGCAAGCAGAAGGCGCTTATTTTAAATAATTGCTGGAAATTTATTGTATTTTTAAAAGCCCTTTCGAGGGCTTTTTTTATTATTTAATCAAAAATTAAAACATTTTCTTTTATTTCATAAATAGATGTATATAAAACAAAGTGAATATATAAATAATAATAATTATCATTTTTATTGAGTTTTATTTGTTTTTTGTTAGAATTCTCATGAATTTTTAAGCAAATCTTAAGATTTTTTCTGAATCAGGTGGGAATATGTCCAATACAATAGTACGTCAATCACTACTCACAATTTCTGTGTTGAGCGGTATGATGACAGTTGCACATGCAGCAGAAACTCAAACAAATAAAGATGCTGTTCAACTCGAAAAAATTGTGGTAACAGCAAGCGGATTCGAACAAGATATTAAAAAAGCCGCAGCGTCTATTTCTGTTCTTACACAAGAAGAAATCAATAAAAAAGCATATCGTGATGTGACTGATGCACTTAAAGATGTCCCAGGGGTAGTGGTCACGGGTGGTGGTAGCTCAAGTGATATCAGTATTCGGGGAATGGGCAGTGCTTATACCGTGATTATGGTTGACGGTAAAAAGGTAAATACTCGCTCTGTACGACCAAATAGTGATAACTCTGGTATTGAGCAGGGATGGTTGCCAAATATCGGTGCGATCGAACGCATTGAAGTGATCCGTGGTCCTATGTCAGGTCTATACGGTTCAGATGCAATGGGTGGTGTGATTAATATCATTACCAAAAAAAATAGCAATGAATGGACTGGATCAATCAAGCTTGATACCACATTACAGGAAAATTCTGACTCAGGTAATCAATACCAAACCAATGCGTATATTGCAGGTCCTTTGATTGCGAATCTTTTGTCTTTTAAAGCTAATGGTTTGTATTCTCAACGTGATGAAGATGAAATCTATGGTGGTTATAGCAAGCAAAAAATTCGTGCGGGTGGGGCTGCATTTAGCCTGACACCGAACGATGATCATACTATTGATTTAGAATATCAACGTTCAATTCAAAATCGAGATGCAACGGTTGGTAAAAGTATCTCTCCTGTACAATCTGGTCGAAATGCGCCAACAAATTCATTAACTGACTATTACCGTACCGAATACAGTTTGACTCATCGTGGCAAAATTGGTGCTGTAGAAACACACTCCTATATTCAACGTGAAGAAAATGAAAATCCATCACGCAATATGGAAGCAATCAATACTACATTTAACACCCTTAATAAAATTAATTTTGATCGCCACAGTCTTAGCTTTGGTGGTATGTACTTAAAAGAAGAATTAGATGATAAAGGTAACCAGTTAAGTGTGGGCGGAGCAAAACCAGTTTCACATCTTGATCGTTATAGCTGGGCACTATTTGCCGAAAACGCTTGGAACATTGTGGATGATTTCACTTTAACAACTTCACTGCGTTTAGATAAAGATGAAAAGTTTGGCGATCACTGGAGTCCGAAAGTTTATGGTGTTTGGGGTTTAAATGACAATTGGGTGATTAAAGGCGGTGTTTCTACAGGTTATAAAACACCAGCACTTCGTGCAACTGTCGCAGAGTGGGGACAAGCAACGGGTGGTGGTCAGAGTAAAGGCGTGATTGTAGGGAATCCTGATCTAAAACCTGAGAAAAGTGTTAACTATGAAGTTTCTTTCAACTGGGATGACTTGGATAGCCTGACAGCAGGATTGACACTGTTTAATAGTGAGTTTAAAGACAAAATCACTGAGGTTAGAACCTGTCAGGGGGCATCTGGATCACTGAGTTGTGATTGGTTGGGAGAGAAGTTCGACTTTGTTAGCTTACGTGAGAACGTTGATAAGGCTAATATGCGTGGTGCGGAAGCAACCTTTGGTTGGAAAGTTTTACCGAATGTGAACTTAAGTGCAAATTATACCTTCACAGATACTGAACAAAAGAGTGGTGTGAATAAAGGTAAACCTTTAAATGAAATGCCAAAGCATATGTTTAACACTACGGCAGACTGGGAAATTAATGATCAGTTCTCAAGTTGGGGGCGTGTTAATTACCGTAGTAAAACCTCAGATTACTTGAGCCGTACTGCAATGGCGAAAGGTAAACCTGCATACACTATGGTGGATGTAGGCGTAAACTATAAGCCAACACAAAATATCGCTGTTGCAGCGGGGATCTATAATTTATTTGATAAAGAGATTGATACAGCAACCTATAATTATGTATTAGATGGTCGCCGTTACAATCTTGGCGTGACTTATAGTTTCTAAATTGCAGAGAAGAAGGATAGGGCTATAAAGCCTTATCCTTCTAATTTTATGATTTGAAGGACTTGATCGGAATAATAAAACTTCTCTAAATACACGCGGGCACGCTGCCTCAAATAACCAGTTGTAATCACTTGCTGTAAAACAGGGCTGAGTAGATGACTTAGTTCATTTTCAATCAAGGCTTCATCAATATTCAGGTCACGCAGTAAAAGATCAAAAGTGCGCTCCTGATTACGGGCATACCATGCATATACACCGTCATGCACTTGCTGTTTTAGGTAAGGCGTTTGACGAATATGTTCCCAAATTTCATGCCCCATACCCACGGTCGTAGGCAAATCTTGTACTTCGACATAATTACGTAAAACCGATAAAGGCATGACCTTAATTTTATGCCAGAGATTGGCTTGAAAATGGTAGAGTTTATCGTCATTAAAATGCTGATTTAAGACCTTTTCACTCATTTGACTGATTTTTAAAATATTCTTTTGTAGATAATGTCCAATTGTTTCATTTAGATTGGAATCAGTCACTGACTCTAAAACCGATTTCCCCATTTTCATAAAATGTCCAACACCGGGAACACGTTTAGACATCATAGAATTATCTAAATAATCTTGAATGGAATGCTGAATCAGTTGGGTAATTAATGCAGAAAAGGCTGGGTTGTTTACCACTGTTTTGATCAAGCGTTGGCGATGTCCACTTTTGCTTGCGACATACTGTGCGATTGAGTCGATGGTCAGTACAGGGACAACATCTTCAATGGTGGTTTGATCATTGATAGGGTGAATCAAGGCAAAGCGAATATGTTCCGCAATTTGTTCAATCAAAAATGCGCTGGCAGGTGTGGCTAAAATTTGTTTTTCGATCAGTTCAAAGATTTGTTCAAATGACCAAATATGCTGTAGCTGTTGTAAACGCAACCAATGATAGAACTGTTTAAACTCAAGTTGAATGGTTTCTGCTTGTGCGAACTCAGCGTCAAGAAAATCAAGTTGAGCATCAATCAGTTGTTCTATCATGGGTTGTTTAGACATAAAATCTCAAATTATTAATCAAATTTATGGTGATGGCACAGTTGCAGGTTTTTGTGCCTGAATCTTGCTTAGAAATGGTAAATATTGCTGAACCACCAATTGATCTGCTTCCAAGATTGGCATATGTCCAACATTATCCAAGATCACGGGTGTTTGCGCATTTTTCAAGAGCGATTTTAACTCAGGTGCAACTTCAACATTGATAATTTTATCTTGTTTACCCCATAAAATGAGCGTTGGTGCGTCAATTGAGCGCGCCAGTAAAGCAAATGAGTCTGGTGTATATAACTTATTGAGTGCAATGATTTGATCAACCATCTTTTGGGTTTGCTCAACCTGACCAATCATCATTTTCTCTTGCGCTTGTGCAATTTCCTTCGGAATAAATGGTGGTGTATACATGGCTTGTTGTATTAAGAAGTTAAAGTCACCCTTCTTACTCACAATCATGTTTTTTACTTGGGTTGGATCTTTTAGGTAAGAGGTTGTAGCGGACTTATAAACACCAGCCGCATCAATCAAGAATAAGCTTTTGGTTTCAAATGGATATTGACCAGCATACAGCATCGCAATTGAGCCACCCAAGGAATGGCCTGCAACATGTGCTGGTCCTGTAAGGTTGGCTGCTTCTACAAAACGACGCAATTTTTCGGTCACGTTTGGAACTGAATAATCAAAATCTTTCGGAACTTGTGTTTCACCGCTGGCTGGAAGGTCTGGAATGATGACGTGGTAATTTGTGGTGAGGGCACGTGCAACACGGTTCCAGTTGTCGCGACTTCCTGCTAAGCCATGAATCAAGATGACGATAGGTTTGCCTGCTTGCCCACCTTCGCTATATGACCATGTGATATCACCCACTTTTAAAGTCTTATTTTGTAAGCCTGCCCAAGCACGTTCTTGTTGTAATAGGTTTTGGAAACTCATTTCAATTTCTGCAGCCTGTGTGGTGCTGATTGCAATGGTGGTTAAACTGCATGCCAGTAAAGCTGCAGTGAATGTCCTACGAAAGGGCATTGCAAATTGGTTTTTTGTGTTCATTGTTCTGTCCTTGATCTATTTTTACACCCATTGATTATTGGGGAAGGGGGTCACGGAGTCATTTGCATAATCTACAACTGTATGGAAATTCTTGCCAATGAAATCATCAATTTTTCATTATTTCCCTGATGAAAACATTAGCAAATGCTCCGAGAGTTTTTATTTTTGTCAGTGACTTTCAAACAGGTGCGCATTAAACTGTTTGCTCATGTCAACCATAGATGGATTTAAGCATGCTCACCGCTCAAGAAGCCCTAGAACGTTTAAAAGCTGGTAATGCTCGTTTTGTAAAGGGAGAGGCAGTTCAACAAAAACTATTGTCTCACCAAGAACGTGCCGAAATGGCAAGTGAACAAAATCCTTTTGCGATTGTTTTAGGATGTTCTGATTCTCGAGTACCTGCGGAAATGGTATTTGACCAAGGCTTAGGTGACCTATTCGTGATTCGTGTTGCAGGTAATATTGTTGCACCTTCACAAGTAGGGAGTGTTGAGTTTGCAGCAGAACGTTATGACTGTGCAGTGGTTGTGGTATTAGGACATAGTCATTGTGGTGCGATTCAAGCAACCATTGACACCTTAATGCACCCTGAACAGCCGCCATCGTCAAATTTGATGTCGATTGTCAATCGTGTGCGTCCTTCGGTTGAAATCTTGATGCAAACAGATTTAAAAAATGATTTGAAAAAACTGTCAGCTCATGCGGTTCGTTCCAATGTATTTGCTTCAGTAAATCAATTACGTCATGGTTCAGCGGTGTTGGAAAGTCTGATCGAGAAAGGCAAAATGATTGTGGTAGGCGCTGAATATTCACTGGAAACAGGTGAAGTCAGTTTCTTCGATTTTTAAAGCAAATGGCGAGTTGAGAAACTCGCCATTATTTTATCATTCATGCTTTATATCCTTTATTGATACAATTTGAGTGTTTCACTCAAAAAGCAGCCCCACTATGAATATTATGCCGATATCTGAATCACAATTATCGGATTGGCTACGATTAAGAAGCTTACTCTGGCCTGATCATGAAGAAACACATTTACAGGAAATGCATCAACTGATCACACAGGCACATAGTTTACAATTATTGGCTTATACCGATAGCCAACAAGCAATTGCCATGTTGGAGGCTTCGATTCGATATGAATATGTGAATGGTACGCAAACCTCACCCGTGGCTTTTCTTGAAGGGATTTATGTCTTACCTGAATATCGCCGTTCAGGTATCGCAACAGATTTGGTTCAGCAGGTTGAAATCTGGGCCAAACAGTTTGCATGTACTGAGTTTGCTTCAGATGCAGCGTTGGACAATCATATTAGCCATGCAATGCATCGAGCACTCGGTTTTCATGAAACTGAACGTGTGGTGTATTTTAAGAAAAATATCGGCTAAGTAACTTTAGCTTTTATACAGGCGCTTATAAGGCGCCTTTGATATAGGGATAAGCCACATTCAGCATGATCGGTTGTGCTTTGGCGTTGGGGTGAATTTGATCATTCTGGATTAAATGTTTCTGCCCAGCCACACCTTCAAGGAAGAACGGCAACAGTTTTACTTTATATTGCTGGCTTACAATTTTGTAATTATTTTCAAAAGCCGTGCTATAGGCGGTCCCATAATTCGGTGGTATTTTTATACCAAACAGTAAAACATTGGCTTTCTGTTTTTGGCTCAGTTGTACCAATTGAGCAAGGTTCTTTTGAATCATTTGTGGCGGTTGACCACGTAATCCATCATTGCCGCCAAGCTCAATGACCACGATTTCAGGCTTATAGGTTTGCAATAACTTCGGAAGTCTTGCTAAGGCACCGCTAGTGGTTTCGCCACTGACACTTGCATTGACCACTTTGTGCTGTTTCGGATACTGTTGGTCTAGGCGTTGCTGTAATAATTGAACCCAGCCTTGTTTTACATCGATGCCATAACCTGCGCTCAGGCTATCACCCAAAATTAAAATAGTCTTTGCTGAAACCAATGTTGGGAGCAATGCAATGGCAATGATTCCAACTGCTTTTGAAACTGACCAGATAACTTTAGATTTTTGCATCGTATTTCAAATTTGTCCTAAAGGATACGTGACATCATGCCACAACCGATTATCTCTGCCCAAAAAGTTACACAAAATATTCAAATCAATCAGCAAAGTCTCAGCATCTTAAAAGATATTGATTTAGACATCTATCAAGGTGAACAAATTGCCATTACAGGACGTTCAGGCTCAGGAAAATCAACCTTATTAGGTATCCTCGCGACATTGGATCGACCGAGTCTGGGCGAGTTATGGGTCTGCGGAGAAGCAGTTCATACGCTTACTGAAGAACAACGCGCCCGTGTTCGTTTAGAAAATATTGGCTTTGTCTTTCAATCTTTTCAGCTGTTGCCGCAGTTAAGTGCATTGGAAAATGTGATGTTGCCATTACGTTTGCAACCAGACTTTAATTTCAAGCAGGCAGAACAAAAAGCATTGGCATGGTTGGAAAGGGTCGGATTGACTCGACAAGCGCAGCAAACGCCGAAAGTACTTTCAGGGGGAGAGCAGCAACGTGTTGCGATTGCACGTGCGTTAATTGCAGAGCCAAAAATCATTTTTGCAGATGAACCTACAGGGAATTTAGATGGACAAACTGCGGAAGAGGTTGAACAACTGTTATTTGATTTAAATCAAGAACTCGGTACAACCTTAGTGTTAGTCACCCATGATCAAAACTTGGCTGCACTTTGCCAACGCCACGTCAAACTCGCTGATGGACAAATTCAGGAAATCGTCAAGTTGCAGGTGGGGGTATGAGTTCAGTCCTGAAACCCTTACTGTTACAAAGTTTTCGAACAGGGGGCTTATATCTGCTGATTATTGCATTGTCTTTGGCAATCAGTGCAACTACAGCGCTCAAGTTTAGTAATACTCAAGTCCAAAATGCGGTGGCATTACAAGCTGCCGAAATGTTGGGTGGTGATTTAGTCCTATCAGACAAGGACCCTATTCAGCCGAATTGGCTGCAACAGGCAGATGAACTGAAGTTAAAGTATGCTCCTGTGACCGTATTTAGTTCAATGGCACACACCCAAGATCAATTTGTGATGGTGAATGTCAAAGCGGTAGATGCAAATTTTCCCTTACGTGGTCAGTTGGTGATTCAACCCAAAGCACAGGCGATACAACCAGGAGAAGTTTGGTTAAGTCAGCGGGCCATGGATTTATTACATGCAAAAATGGGCGAGCCACTCGCAATTGCTGATGCGCAGTTTAAGGTCACGGGCATTATTGAACGTGATTCTAATCAAGAGACTGGATTTTCAGGTTTCTCTCCAACAGTGATTATTCACCACGCCGATATTGCCAAAACCAATGCAGTTCAGGTTGGAAGTCGTATTGAATATCGACTACTGCTTGCAGGCGAACCAGAGCCAATCAAAGCCTATAAAAAGATTTTTAAACAATCTCAGAAAGATGAGCAGGGTACGGATCAGGCTGCAGATCAACAACTTGAAGGTGAGCAAAATTCACTGAAACTCAGAGATGCCAGTCAATCCAATACTCGTTTAATGAAGCCGATTGAAAATTTGGATACTTTCTTACAACTGGCCAATCTATTGACCATTTTACTTTGTGGTATCGCGATTGCCTTAACCAGTCAGCGCTACGTACAGCAGAATCAAGATCATATTGCATTGATGCGTTGTTTGGGGGCAAGTAAGCGACAAATTTTATTGGCTTATATGGCTTTGCTTGGAATCGTTAGTGCCTTGTCAGTTGTATTAGGCAGTTTGATTGGGATTGCTTTGGGCTATGGTTTATTGCAGTTAATGTTGCAACTGATTCCACAACTGCAATTAAGCTTCGCTGTCGTTGATCTGCTTTATGCCTTACCGATTGCGATTTTTACCAGTGTGATGGTGTTGATTGGCTTTATTTTGCCAAGTATTTGGGAATTACTAAACACGCCACCGATTCGGGTGATTCGCCAGCAAGAGCGTTCGCGTAAGTCTTATGTGGCAATGTTTGCGATTGGTATTGTCAGCTTGATCATCTTTAGTTTGGTGCTCAGCGATAACTTACAATTAAGCCTGTTGGTGCTCACTGCAATTTTGTTGCTCTGTGTGATTTTGTATGCGGTGATTTGGTTGCTACTCAAAGCGATTAAACAGCTGAAACATCCTCTGGCTGCTTATGTACGAATTCCACATCAAACCGCTTTGCAGATCACCGCACTGGCTTTAGGCTTAAGCTTGATTACGGTATTAAGTGTATTAAGAACCGATCTGCTGCAACGTTGGCAACAACAATTGCCTGTAGGAACACCGAACCAATTTGTCTATGGTTTGCCTCCGTTTGATATGCCACAGTTCAAACAGCAAATTGAACAAAATGGTTGGCAATCGACACCACTTTATCCCAATATTCGGGGACGGTTACTGGCTAAAAATGGTCATGCATTTTCACCTGAATTGGTCAAACAAAACAACTCATTACGTCGTGAGCTTAATCTGACTCAAGCCAATCTTTATCCAAAAGATAATGTGATTACCCAAGGTACTGCAAACTTTAGCAAAGCAGGGCAAGTCTCTGTAGAGGAAAAAACAGCGCATGAACTTGGCATTCAAATTGGTGATCAGCTCAGTTTTAGTCTGCCTGAAGGTACATTAGAAGCAACAGTGGTGAACTTACGTACTGTCGAATGGGAAAGCTTTAGTCCGAATTTTTTCTTTATATTTTCACCTGAAACGATGGATGAAAACGCTGGCAGCTATTTAGGCAGCTTCTATTTACCACTTGCCGATCAGCCGAAAATGGTGCAATTGATTCAGCAATTTTCCAATACCGTCTTTATTGATGTCGGACGGATTCTAGATGAAATTAAACGCTTGGTGAATGTGCTGGTACAGATTGTAACGGTACTGGCTGCCTTAGTCGGTTTCTCTGGTGTATTGGTACTGATCGCATGTTTAAATGTGCTGATGGATGAGCGCCGTAAAGAAGTTGCTTTGCTACGTTCATTTGGCGTTGCCAAGAATAAGCTTAAACGGATGCTCAGTCTCGAGATTGGTTTTATTGGACTGTTGTCAGGTGTGGTGGCGTGTTTATTTGCCGAAGTGATTAGTGCTATCGCAAGTCACAGGATGCAAATGGCCGTGCAATGGCATCCTGAAATTTGGTTGATCTTACCGCTGAGCATGATGATCATTTGCACTTTGATTGGTCGTTATCGCCTAAGTTATTTATGCGATATTCCACCGCTACAAAGCTTAAGAGAAATGAATCAATCGTGATTATTTTTACGATTGATTCATTTAAAAGTGAGCATGACGATGGTGCCTTTTTTATGAGCTGGTTTAAATTGAAGTTGCCACTCAAAATGCTCACACAACCTTAATATGAGATCTATACCGATACCTCCAAATCCCTTTTTGCCAGAGAGGGCTAATTGTGTGTAGAACTCACGTAGCTCTGCTGCATCCATGTCTTGACCAGGGTCTGCAATAAATAATGTTTGGTTTTTAGCGTAAATCTGTATGACGCCATTGTCACTATTTTCAATTGCATTACGGACTAAGTTACCGATAGCAATACGTAACACTTGAGCAGGTGCGCTGATAAGTAATGGACTTGTAAGTTGATTTTCAATGGTTAATTTTTTACCTGTACAAAGGAAAAGATGATTTTCAATAATGATGGGTAATTCAGATTGAAGATCAATGACTTCTGATATACGTTTTAGCCGATCTTTATCTCGGGCCAAAGTTAACAGTAAAGCGAGCAACTCCTCCATTTCATGTGAAACCCGAGCTGCACGTTGTAGATGAGGAATGATCGTAGAGGCGGTATCAGGGTGATTTAGGGCAACTTCCATTGCACCAGAAATCACTGAAATAGGGGTTCTTAATTCATGACTTGCAGTGTTTATGAAATTCTTTTCTCTATGTATATATTGTTGAATTCTGTCCATATATTGATTTAAAGCATCTGATATAAGGAAGGACTCATATGGAACTGATTTCTCTAGATGGATTTTATTTCCGACACCGTTTGGTGGAAGTTTGGAGATATCTTTGGCGATTTGGAGAATTGGATTTATAAGTCGGCCTAATGCCCAGTAGGCTGTAATGGCCATAAGTAAAACGACAATTAAGGTAAATACAAAAGTAGAGACAAGCAGCATACTTTCATAAGTTTCAATATGGGTAATGTCCATTGCAAGAATTTGTTTATATGGTTTTTCTTCAACCATCACCACAAACTTTTTATTATCGTAGTCAATTTCATCATGGATTCCAGCATTCAAGGCTAAAAATGCTTGAGGAATTTTTCCCGTATTTTTCTCATCATACCAATAAAAACTATCTTTAACAGAACCACTAAAATCAGGGTCTTTATCTAAACGTTTTTTTATATAATCAAACTCAACATCTAATACGGTTTTCCATACCAGTTTTTCAATATTTTCATTCACGATATAGCCATGTATACCGACAATAAAAGTCAAAATTAAGCTATAAATACTAAGCCCAATAATGATTTGGTTTCTTAAATTTGGTCGATTGTGCATGGATTTTCAGGCGCCAAAGAAAGTTGGTAACCTACACGAGGGATTGTTTTAATTAGTTTTAATTCATGTTGGGTGTCAATACGTTTGCGAAGTTCGTAGATATGGGTTCGTAATAGATCTCTATCAGGTAGTTCATCTCCCCAGAGAGTATTTTCAAGTCGCTCTTTACTCACGATATTGGGGCTTTCACGCATCAATAAGGCCAGTAGTTTCTTTCCTCCAGAATGAATATAAAGTTGTTTCTGTGCTCGAGTTACTTCATCGGTGGATAAATTATAAATGAGGTCACCCACTTGAAGAATTTTCTTCCTGCCAATATATCGCTGGTGCAATGCTAAAATACGTGCTTCCAACTCAGCAATAGAAAAGGGTTTGGTAAGATAATCATCAGCACCAAGCTGAAAACAGTTTAATTTGTCATTAATCTCTGTTTTTGCAGTCAACATTAAAATCGGAATATCAGAACCGATATGCCGTAGTTTTTTTAACACATCGGCACCATTTAGCTTGGGTAACATCCAATCTAAAATCAGTACATCATATTGATATTCATTACAAAGTTTTAAGGCGCTCAAGCCATCTTGTGCAGCATCTAAAATAAAGTTTTTACGCTCTAAAAAACTAAAAATATTTGCAACTAAATCAGTATGATCATCAACAACGAGGACCTTAATTTTTGTTGTATTTTTTCCGTGGAAATTCTGAGGTATTACGGCGGAGGATATCGTGTTTAATTCCATTTCATAACACCCTTGATATTTAGCCAAGCAACAATAGCAAAGAATGAAATGATTGTCATTTTCAAAAAGATTGAGGAATCTGACAAAAAACTGACATTGCTTATGTAACGATGTGTAAGTTGAGAGTGATTTTCATTTACATTATGGCTGCTAAGAGTACCGCTATGGAATCTAGTTTGTGCAAAAAAAGGGTATTTCCTTTAAACGTTTTAGTCTCTGCTTTATCTTTAATCGCTGGCTCAAATGCCATTGCTGCAGATACAGCAACTGCCAGTTTGTTGCCTACGATTGAAGTTAAGGCGGATGTTGATACAAAATACGTTGTAAAAAAAAGTAGTACCGCAACTAAAACGGATACGTTATTACGTGATACTCCCCAATCAGTTTCAATCGTAACACAAGACCAAATTCGTGATACAGCCGCACAAAGTATTGCAGAAGCGACTCGTTATGTACCTGGTCTCGGATTCCAACAAGGTGAAGGTAATCGAGAAACGCCAGTTTTTCGTGGTTTTTCGACAACAGCAGATTTTTTTGTAGATGGTGTACGTGACGATGTTCAATACTATCGTGATTTATATAATATTGATCGGGTAGAGGTCCTTAAAGGCCCTAACGGTATGATTTTTGGTCGCAGTGCTGTTGGTGGATTAATCAACCGAGTGAGCAAAGTCCCTGAATGGAATTCAAGTATAGGCGGCTCGCTAACTTTAGGTACGGACAGTAACCGACGTGCTACAGTTGATATTAATCAAGCTTTAAATGAAGATATTGCGCTTCGTTTAAATGGGTTATATGAGAATTCAGACTCTTATCGAGATGGTGTTAAAATTGAACGTTCTGGAATTAATCCTACCGTTGCTTTCAAGCTCTCATCTGATACAAAATTGACGCTTGGCTATGAACATTTTAAAGATGATCGTATTGCTGATCGTGGAATTCCTTCATTTAAAGGAAAACCTGTTGATACAGATCGTTCAACATTCTTTGGTAATGCGAAGCTAAGTCCTACAAATACTGAACTCGATGCTTTGACTGCTGTGCTTTCACATCAGTTTAGTGAAAATCTTAAAGTAACAAACAAAACCCGTTGGTCTGATCAAGATAAGTTTTATCAAAACGTTTTCCCTGGGGCTGTAAATGCAGCAGGAACAGAAGTATCGATTGCTGCATATAACAATGCCACAACCCGGGAAAGTATTTTCAACCAGACAGATGTGAATTTTAAATTTGATACTGCTGGGATTAGACATACTTTATTAGCGGGTATTGAGATTGCTAAACAGAAGACTACAAATTTTAGAGAGACTGGATATTTTGGGGCAGCAGCTACAGCGACTTCGGTTTCTGTTCCTTTATCAAATCCAACCACAAATGAGATTGTCACTTTTAGACAAGCAGCTTCAGATGCAGATAATAAAAGTGATTCGAAAAATTTTGGAATTTACTTACAAGATCAGATTGAGCTGAATAAGAAGCTTCAAGTTATTGCTGGCGTACGTTATGACCATATTAAAAATGAGTTTTTAAATAAACGAAATTCAGCAACCATTGACACGAAAGACTCTTTGTTTTCGCCGAGAATTGGGTTAATTTATAAACCTATTGAACCTGTTTCTTTATATGCAAATTACAGTTTAGCTTATCAACCTCGAGCAGGAGACCAGCTATCTAGTTTATCTGTGACCAATAAAGAGCTTGATCCTGAAAAATTCATAAATTACGAGCTTGGTGCCAAATGGGATATCAAACCTGATCTCGCTGCAACATTTGCTGCTTATCGTTTAGATCGGACCAATGTCATTATTTTAGACCCGAATGATGCAACCAAAACGATTCTAGGCGATGGTCAACGTAGTCAGGGTATTGAATTAGAGCTGAATGGTAATATCACTCCACAATGGAGTATGAAAGCAGGTTATGCATTCACTAAAGCAGAGTTTACAGCGGATACAACGACCACATTACGCGACGGTGCTCAAGTAGCACAAGTGCCGAAACACACCATTTCATTGTGGAATCGCTACGACTTTACCCCAGTTTGGGGGGCAGGTTTAGGCTTATCATATAAATCTAAAATGTTCGCTGCTAATGAGTTAATTGCGACAACATCAGCACCGATACCGAATGTAGAGTTGCCTGGTTATTTCCGTACAGATGCGGCACTTTACTATACGGCGAGTAAGTCGGTGCAGTTACAGTTAAATGTAGAAAACCTGTTTGATAAGAAATATTATTTATCTGCTCATAGCAATAATAATATTACTCCTGGATCTCCACGAGCATTTCGTTTAGGTATGAATTTCAAGTTCTAATTTAATTCAAATAAAGATTAAGCACAGTTTATGTACTGTGCTTAATCGCTTTTACATAATTTGAATAGGTTCAACTGATATGAATAAAATTGATAATATGCAGTTTTATATGCAGAAATTAGCACAATATAACTTTAGAGTGACAATCCCACGTATTCAGGTACTTAAAATTTTATTTGAGTCAAATACGGCCCTTACTGCGCATGAAATAGGCTATATTTCCCATAAGTCGGGGCAGTATTTATCTCAAGGTACAATTTATAATACACTCAGTGTGTTTAAAAAGTGTGGACTAGTAAGTTATACAAAATTTGAAAATGACAAAGCATTATATTCGACTCCATTTTCAAAAAATTGAAAAATAAAGCTACGCTTTGGGGGATGTAGATTTATTTCGCTAAACCATTTTGTCCCAAAATTTCATGCCATAAAGGATTGAGTCCTGTACTTAACACTGTGCAATACCAATAAAATGCAGCAAGTAATAGTAATCCAAGACTTAAAGCAATGATCTGGAATAAGCCTTTGTTTTGAGTTTTTTGACTGAAATACCATGTCGTAGCTAATAAAGCTCCCATGATCATACCGCCGATATGTGCGGCATTATTAATGCCTGACACAGTAAAACCAAAGATCAGGTTAATCCCCATAATCATTAGTAATGACTTTTTATCTAGCCAAAAACGCTGTTGTGGCAACGGCGGAAATAAGGATACCACGGTCAGTGCGGCACCAATTCCCATTACTGCGCCTGAAGCACCTGCACTAATGTGGGGTAGGAGTTTAGGATCAAACTGTTGTAATAGGTCATAGCCATCACGAATGCTTAAATAACTTGAAAGTACACTGCCCATTAGGCCAGCAAGAAAATACAGAGCAATATAGTAGCTTCGTCCAAATAGTTGTTCGGCAACACTGCCAAAAATATAAAGTGCCCACATATTCAGCATTAAATGAATCATGCCGAAGTGGAAAAACATACTGCTGAATAAGCGTTCAGGTTCACCTGTGAAGGTCAGTGGAGTAAAATCTGCCCCCCAAGCGATTGCATCTACTGGGGCAGGGTCGGTAATATTCACCCCTGAAAGAATTTGCCAGCCAAATAATCCGACATTGACTGCAATCAGTAGCGCAGTAAACCACCATGTTTGTATTTGCAGTTTTTGATTAATTTGTGGTGGAGTCGTTTCAGTCATGTGTTTACGCTAGTTATTGATATAAAAAATAGCTTAGCATGAATTAGTTGCACGATGGAGTGATGCACTTTAATGAAAGCCTTTTTAGCACGCGCAGTAATGTTGATTATCGGTGTCATTCTACTGATTCAATTGTGGATCTTTGGTAGTTTGGTCTGGTGGCGTACGCATCCTGTTGAAACTACGATGTTTATGCGTGCAGACTATTTGACTGACTTCAAACCGATCAAGCAGGAATGGCGAGATTACGATGAAATTAGTGATAATTTCAAACGTGCCATTTTAGCGGGTGAAGATGCCAAGTTCATCCATCATCATGGTTTTGACTGGGCTGGAATCCAATTTGCATTGGAACGGAATAGTGAAAAAGGTGAGTTGGTTGCGGGTGGATCAACGGTTTCTCAACAGTTAGCTAAGAACTTATTTCTTTATAACCAAAGATCATTTATTCGTAAGGGGCAAGAGGCTGTTGCCACATGGATGATGGAGCGGATGTGGTCAAAGCGCCGTATTTTAGAAGTGTATATGAACTCGGTTGAATTTGGTCAGAACATCTATGGTGTTGAGGCTGCAGCTCAATTCTATTATGGCAAAAGTTCAAAAAGTTTAAGCCGAGAACAAGCCGCTTTCTTGGCAGCATTACTGCCAAATCCAAAGTATTATCAAGACAATCGTAATGATCGTAAGCTGCAATATCGCAAACGTGTCATTTTAAAATATATGAATGCGATACAAATTCCGCAATAATTCAAAAAAATTTAAAAAAGCCCAATATTTTTGGGCTTTTTTACCAAATTGACATAATTTTGCAGCATACTTAAATCATCACTTGATGAATGATAAAGCGACAAGGTTCAGTATGAATACTGCAGTGACGACAACAGCGCCCATAGAATATAGCTACAACGATCGTTATATTAATCGTGAAATTTCAATTCTCGATTTCCATCTTCGTGTACTTGAACAGGCCGTCGATCCACTTCACCCACTTTTAGAACGGATGAATTTCCTTCTGATTTTTTCACGCAACTTAGATGAATTCTTTGAGATTCGTGTTGCAGGGGTAATGGAGCAACTGACCTTAGGTAATGAAAGCCGTACCCCAGATGGCTTAACGCCTAAACAAGTTTTAGATCAAATTTCAAAAACAACACATGCTGCGATTGAGCGTCAATATCGTATTTTAAATGAAGAAATTTTGCCAAAATTACGTGAAGAAGATATCTGCTTCTTGCGTCGTGGTGAATTGACGCCTGCCCAATCGGCATGGATTAAGAAATATTTCCAAGAACAGGTTGCACCTGTACTGACTCCAATTAGCCTTGACCCTGCACATCCATTCCCACGCTTAGTGAATAAAAGTTTAAACTTCATTGTGACTTTAGAAGGGAAAGATGCATTTGGTCGTCAGATTGATCTTGCAGTTGTACCAGCACCACGTTCCTTGCCGCGTGTGGTACGTTTACCAGATGAGTTAACCGATGGCAAAGAACATCATGTGATGTTGTCTGCAATCATTCACGAGCATGTGTCTGATTTGTTCCCTGGCATGACGGCAACGGGTTGTTATCAATTCCGTGTGACCCGTAATGCCGATTTAGCATTGAATGAAGATGTAGAAGATCTGGCGAAAGCGCTTAAAGGTGAATTGAGCTCACGCCGTTTTGGTCGCGCAGTTCGTTTGGAAGTTACGCATAACTGTCCAAAGCATATTTATGAATATTTGTTAGATGAGTTTGATCTAAACGAAGAGCAACTCTATCGTGTTGATGGACCAGTGAATTTGGCGCGTTTATTGTCGAACTTTAAACGTCCACATTTGCGCTATGACTCACATACACCTGTCATCCCAAAAGCATTTAAAAAGTCTGAAAGTATTTTTGCAGCCATGCAGAAGCAGGACATTTTATTGCACCATCCCTTTGAATCATTTGCTCCCGTGATTCAGCTGTTACGTGAAGCGGCACGTGATCCACAAGTGCTAGCAATTAAGCAAACCCTTTACCGTAGTGGTGCTGATTCAGAAATCGTGCAAGTACTTGCCGAAGCGGCACGAAATGGGAAGGAAGTGACAGCGGTGATCGAACTGCGTGCCCGTTTTGATGAAGAATCCAATATCGAAGTAGCCAATGTCCTGCAAGAAGCAGGTGCGGTGGTGGTGTATGGCATTGTGGGTTATAAAACCCATGCCAAAATGATTCTGGTGGTACGTCGCGAAAATAATAAATTAGTGCGTTATGTACATTTAGGTACAGGGAACTATCATGCCACTAATGCACGTATTTATACCGACTATGGTTTGATGACCACTGATAAAGACTTGTGCGAAGACGTACATCGTATTTTCCAAGAATTAACCGGTATGGGCAAAATGGCGAAGCCGAAAAAGCTACTCCATGCGCCATTTACCCTACACGCACAACTCATTAATTATATTGATGATGAAATTGCCAATGCCAAAGAAGGCAAACCAGCGCAAATTATTATTAAAGTAAATGCCTTAACCGAAGTTCAATTAATCAATAAATTGTATGAAGCATCGCAAGCAGGTGTACAGGTTGACCTGATTATTCGTTCCATTTGCTGCTTACGTCCGGGTTTGCCAAATCTGTCGGAAAACATTCGTGTCCGTTCGATTGTAGGTCGTTTCTTGGAACATACACGTGTTTATTATTTCAGTAATAACGGTAATCCACGTATTTATGGTTCGAGTGCGGACTGGATGGATCGTAACTTGTTCAACCGTGTTGAAGCCTGTTTCCCGATTGAAGATCCAGCCTTGAAGAAGCGTATTTATCAACTCGGTTTATTGAACTATCTAAAAGATAATCAGCAAGCATGGTTGTTACAGGGTGATGGTGTTTGGGATCGTGCACGACCTGTTGAAGGTGAAGTTCCGCACAATGCACAGCATACTTTGCTTGACGCAATTAAATAAGACCAATAAAAAAACCGACCAACATTGGTCGGTTTTTTTTATTTAAAATATTCAGTTGGTTTTAATTTCTAACACCAGTTGGTTCACGAGATCAGCCGCTTCCAGTTCTCTGATTTGTCCGACATTGCTGCCCGCCCAAAATGCACCATAACTAAAATCATGTTGTGCGCTTGCGACGGACATGAGTTGTTTCGCTAAATCATAGGTATAGGGATAAGCAGGGACTTTGGGGCGATTGGGTGAGTCAAGTTGTGTATGCCAAGTCCCCAGTAAGCCACGGGCTGGTCGGCCAGACAGGCTTGCACTGATTTGAGTAATGCTCTGATTAAATAGAGCTTTACGGTAGGCTGCATTTGCACTTGAACTTTTACATTGTACGAAGGCGGTGCCTAGTTGCACAGCGACAGCTCCTAATTTAAGTACCGATTTAGCTTGATCACCATTCATGATTCCACCTGCTGCAATTACGGACAGTGTGCAATGTTGAGTGATAAGTTGTACTAGATCATAGGTTTTAATTGCAGCATCAAAATGTTGATTGAAAATACCACGATGCCCACCTGCCTCGATACCTTGCGCAATAATGATATCAATGCCAGCGGCTTCAATGGCTTGGGCTTCAAGCAAATTGGTCGCGGAGACCATCGTGATAATCCCCGCATCTTTTAATGCTTGAATTTGATGAGGGTGTGGAATTCCAAAATGAAAACTCACTGCTTTAGGGCGAGTTTCAAGTACGACATGTAGATAGTCATCATTGTCTAAAAAGCTGGGATAAATGCAATTCAGCTGTGTTGGGGGTTCTGCATTAAATTTTTCAAATTGAGGGCGAAGATAATCAATCCACTGTTGTGCTATTTCAGTATTTAATACTTCTGATTGGTGACAAAAGAAGTTCACTTGAAAGGGGTGATCTGTTAACTCTTGAGTTTTTAAAATCTGAGCTTTAGCCGCTTCTGGCGTATTGGCACCAAGACCTAAGGAACCTAGTGCACCTTGATTAGAAACTTCTGCGGCAAGTTCTGGAGTCGAAACACCTGCCATTGGTGCAAGTAAAATCGGATGTTTTATTTCTAATAATTGTAAAATTGACATGATGCTTTACTCATTCCATTTTTAACCACCTTAACGTAAAAACAAAAAGGCTTGCAAATAATAATCGCTATTTACTTATTGAATATAGAGGTTATTTTTATATTAAAAAATTTAGCTTCCTATATAGGAGTGACATTAAACAGAGAGCCGACCCAACTAGAAAATGCCATAGCGAGCATACCCCATAAGGTAATACGTAAACTCCCTTTGAGCATGGAGGTACGGGCGAAGTAGCTGGATAATGCACCTAGTAAGGCCAGTGAAATTACCCCTGTAATAAGAACAGAACGTGCCACCCATGAACTTGGACTGAGTAAAATTGCCAACATTGGTAGAGCAGCACCACAAGAAAATGAGGCTGCTGAGGATAAAGCGGCTTGAACTGGATTGGCTGCGGTATTTTCGTGAATACCAATCTCATCGCGCGCATGTGCACCAAGTGCATCGTGTTCAGTCAGTTGTTTGGCAACCTCATGTGCAAGCTCTGGTTCAAGCCCACGTGAAATATAAATCTGAGTCAGTTCTTTGAGTTCAGCATGTGGATTTTTTTCCAGCTCTCTGGCTTCAAAATGAAGATCAGATTTTTCAATGTCTTCTTGAGATTTGACTGAAATGTATTCGCCAGCTGCCATCGAGGTGGCGCCAGAAATGAGTCCTGCAATACAGGTAATCAATAGGGTATGAGAACTGGCACCACTTGCGGCCATACCCATGATTAAACTGGTGACAGAAATAATACCATCATTGGCACCCAAAACAGCTGCACGCAGCCAGCCAGAACGTTGTATTACATGTGGTTCAGCATGTTGAGAGTAGGACATAATGCGCTCTTTAAAATTATTTGGACTGAATCATTTATAACGTAGTGAATCATGGGTTATTTGTAAAATTCTATTGATGATTCATAAACTTAATCTATTATAAAATAACGTATTTTAACGATTGCATAACCATGATTTGGTTATAATATGTGAATAATTTAACACTTTAACTTTGGATTACATCGATTTTTATTGTCCATATGATGAGTATTTTTAGTTGAGATCTGCGATGAACAATTCGAAAAATAAGCTGCTGAGTCATACACTATTAATTTTAGGTCTTATCTTACCAGTCCAATATGCATTCAGTGCTGGCTCTGATTTTGTCAAAGAAGGGGATGCCGCATATAAACCAGGTAACCCAATTTATGATCGTTGGGACAAGTTTTATAAAATTGAACAAAGCCAGCCAGTAGAAGCTGAGAAAATTTTGATTGAGTTAGGTCAACTCACACCACAAGATATCAAGGTTTGGAAAAGTTTGACTTATTTGCAGATTCGCTTAAATAAACAAAATGATGCGATTCAAAGTGTACGTAAGGCTGAACAGCTTGCACCACAAGACGATCAGCTGAAATTACAAGAAGCCTATTTGCTGAATCAGCAGAAACGGAATAAAGAAGCATTAGTTATTTTTAAAGGATTATCGACATCTTCAGATGCTGAAATTGCAGCTAAAGCCCAGCAAGCCGTGCAAAACTTAAGTGGAGCAATTGTTCCATCGACTTTTAAGGATGTGTATTTTGCACCATCGTATGAATCGCGTTATGACGATTTCATTTTTCCCTTAAAAATGCGTTATGGGAAGAATCTCGATAATGGCCGGGCACAAGTCTATGGCTTTGTAAATCTAAACCGTGACACCAAATCTAAGGGTGGGGTTCGTCCTGAAATCATTGATGAAAATGCAGTGACTGTTGGCATAGGTGCAAACTATCAACCTTGGCAATCAATACCTGTCCGTGCTTATTTAGAAGTCGGTGGCAGTTATGATCTGATTGACCGTAATCGAGACAAATTCCGTGAAAGTGTAGTCGGTGGCGTGACAGGTTACCAAGAATGGTACGCTAATCCCGCGATAGAACAACGCACGCTATGGAATGATTATTTTACTGACTTGTATGGCAATGTCGCGAGTTACTCGCGTGAAGACTATAATGTGATTGCTGATTTGAGATTGCGTTCTGGTTTCAATGTTTATCGCGGTGAAGCGGGTACAGTACAAGCCTATGGCAAGCTGCATACCTTAGCGGATTCGGAAGGTGAAAATTACAATAATTTATTTGAATATGGTGCTGGCATTGCTTGGCAGCCATTTAACTATATTCCAGTGAAATTACGTGTTGAACGCTTGTATGGGCACTATTTTAAAGATGCTCTAGCTGATGGCACTGAAAATTATAACAACACCCGTACTGAACTGGTTTTTTATAAGAGTTTTTAACTATGAAAAAAATGATATCGATTGTGTTTGGAACACGACCTGAATTGATTAAATTAGCACCTGTTATTTTACAAGCTCAACAGGATTCTCGTTTTCAGGTCGAAGTTATTTTCACAGGTCAGCATGATGAGTTAGTTCGTGATGCGATTGAATTCTTTCAAATAAAAATTGATCATCGTTTAAAAATGATGAATGCAGGCCAAAGTCTAAATCAATTATTGATACAAGGTCTAAGTCAGTTAGAAGGTGTTTTTAATGATGGGCAACAGCGCGATGCAATTATAATTCAAGGTGATACCACAACTGTTCTAGCTGCTGGATTAGTCGCCTTTTCTATGAAAATTCCAGTCGCTCATGTTGAAGCAGGTTTACGTTCTTATGATTTAGAGCACCCATTTCCAGAAGAAGGCAATCGTCAACTGGTTTCAAGAATTACTCAATGGCATTTCGCACCGACTGAGCAGTCGAAACAGAATTTATTGCAGGAGCATATTGCTACTGATGCAATTACAGTAACTGGTAATACTGTGGTAGATGCAGTCTATTTAGGTCGAGAACTGATTCAGCGTAAAGGTGCTGAACAAAATTATTTACAGCAACATGATTTGAATTTCTCAGCCAATTCACGAGTGGTCTTAATTACAGCGCATCGTCGTGAAAATTTCGGTGAAGGTATTCAAAACATCTGTAATGCCGTTCAGCATTTAGCACAGAAATATAGAGATGTGCATTTTGTGTGGCCTGTACACTTAAATCCTGCCGTACATGATCTTGTTCATGCTCAATTTGATGGACATGCTCAAGTACATTTGGTTAAACCTCTCGATTATCCAAGCTTACTGGCTGTGATTGATCGGGCTAGTTTTATTTTAACGGATTCTGGTGGTTTACAAGAGGAAAGCCCTTCATTTAATAAGCCTGTACTGATCTTAAGAGAGACAACGGAGCGCCCCGAAGTTGTACAAGTAGGTGCTGGGATATTGGTTGGGACGGATCAAGAAAAAATCGTAGCAGAAGCTGAGAAATTATTATCTGATCAAGCACATTACGAGCTAATGGCCAATGTTCCAAATCCCTTTGGAGATGGTAAAGCGTCGCAACGTATTTTAGACCAAATTGCAGATGGTTGGTCTCATGATTGATTAGCTGTATTTGAGTTTATACCACAAGGCGACAGCATAAACAGTCATACGGTTCATATAGTGTGGGCCGTCAAAGATATACACTTTTTGCCCTTCGTAGGCTTTCAGTTGTTTCATGATTTCCCACGGGTAGGCGGAGCGAAACTTTCCGCCTTTCACAGGACGAAAAGCTTCTAATACAATCACAATATTGTCCTTACCAAATTCTTTTTGAAGGTCTTCTAGCACGACTCGGGCTTGTTGCGGAGAACGGGTTCCAACGCCAACACCATCTTGGAAGAACACACCTGTGTGGCTTGGTAACCAGCTTTTTAACCACGAATCTAAATGTTCAGGTGCTTGTTCGCCACTATAGATACTGATCCAAAGTGGTTTGGGTAAGGTTCGAATGGCTTTGGCTAAATCATCTACACAGATCCAAGTTGGGTCTGCTTCCACTGGAAAGTAATAACCTTTAAGTGGAATGACTTTAGTATTCGCAATGATTTTTTTAGAATTCTCGGCAAGCTGCAATACATTGGAGCGGGCTAACCTTTCATCATATTCTCCAGCCAAGCCCAAAAGAATATGTTGAGCCCATGGCTTTTGCTGAAGTTGTTTCAGATTAATATTTTTATCCCATTTTTCTAAACCGATATCATGGTCAAACCAAGATTTAGATTGCACCACTGACCATTGGGGTACAAAAGTAGAGACACCTAATAAGTTCCAATTGCCTGACGGTGGCGTAGTTGCCAAGTCAGGCTGCCAAAACATACCTTCAATGTGTGGAGGTTGTACATCTGTTTTGAGATGATGAATACAACCTCCTAAAAATAGCAGAGCTGATAAAGCAAGCGTGATTAAAATTGTTGATTTAGTCAGCCTTATTCTTAGCATTTGGTCTTTTTCGCCAGTACCAGAGCAAAATTGCAAGAATCATGATAGCAGAGATTATAACGACCAAGATAAAGAATGATGATTGCTTAACGAGAGGCGCTTTTTGGTTTCCAACCATAATTTTTTGTAAAACAAAAACTTGACCGCTTTCAGTGACTAAAATTTTACTGGCATTGTTTGGGATATTTTGTTGAACCTTTTCCCAAAGCTTGGTGAAGTTCTGCGCACCTTGCATTGAGTCAGTAATAATATCAAAACGTTGATCGTGGAAACTGACCAAGAAACCATTGGCAGTTGCAGGTGCATAAAGTGTACTTTGATGCATTAAAACCTGTTGACGATAGATATTAGGATTCACCTGTACATTAAGAAGTTCAGGTTTATTGGGATCTAATTTCACTAGGTTTAGCGGGATTGGATCATTGGTCATCAGCATTTTTTTAGCCACTTGGCTGACGATCATCGCAATTTCTAAACTCCCTGCATTACTATCAATAGCAATAGTTGGATGGGTTGCAAAAGTCATCGATAAGGATGCAACCCCATTTTTGAGTTTATGTGGCAGTTTCACTGTCGACTTTTGTGTATCAATCCAAAGTGAACCTTTCGCGGTTGGTAGGCACTGTGAATTTACAATAACCGAATTCTCAAGCTTCAAATTGAAGGTTGTATTATTTGAAATGGTTTTGGCAAAGTAGTTGAATTGTCGATTCACGGGGTCAGAATCTAAATTGGCTGTTTTTAAACTCCCAGCAAAGCCCCCATCGATCCAAGTGGTAATGTTTGAGCCTTCCAATAAACCACTTTGCACACGGAGTGCGATTTGACCTTGTAAAATATCCGTTGGCTGCCAAACAGCGGGGAAGTTGAGGAAGAGATTTTTTTCAGCTTGGTTCAAGCGGAAATCACTGATACCTAAATCGGCAAGGGTATGAATTTGTTTGATTTTAGCCCAATTTGGTGCTGCAAGCTTATTCGGAAGAAAGGTTGCAGAGGTGTTCAGTTGCTGTAAGTAATCTGCATTGAGTAAGCCGTTAATTGCGGAGGTCAGTTTTTCAGGTTGGTCATATTGAATTTGTAAGGTTGGAATATCATTTTCAGTGCTAATTTGCACTAAAGTCCCTTTTGGTAAAGGACTAGCTGACTTTACAATTTCTATATAAAAGTTGGGAGTCTGTTCTGTTGGTGCATTTTGCTCATACCATTGGATAGGCGTGACTGAACCCCATGCACTGATCAAACGCCCTAACATTGAAGCTTCATTGACATGTGCAGGGTTATATTTCAAGACGCCAACAAATGGCGTTGGTCGCACAACCTGAGGGTTGAATAAGGCATCTGGTAAATCTTTTAAGCGATAAATCGGTCGGTGGCGAACATATTCAATTTTAGAGTTACTTAAATAAGTCACCTGATCGACATCTTCACTACAGAAGGTAGTACGGTCAGCAGCAGGCGAGGTATTTGGCGAATATTGCTGTAAAATAAAATCTAGACGATGAAAGCCGCTTGGGGTTGCTGGAATATCAAAACTCAGCGTACCATCACCGTTTAGTGTGGTGTTATAGATCAGCTTGTCATCAAATTTGACCAATAAAGTAGTGAAATGCTCTGTGGAATAATCACTACTAAAACGAATATTCTGCCATTCAGAGCCTTTGCCCACATAAAAGAAGTGTGGCTCAATGGTATATTTATTGGACGTATTGATATTGTCAAAGGTCCATGTATTCAATGTGTCCGCGGATGTAAATACGGGCAAGGAGAGTACTACACTTGCAAGCATAGCTTTTAAAAATGGATGATGTAAGGTTTTATTTTTCATTTATTTTTTCTCCTTGCTACGCTCAGTTTTATACCACTGTAACGAGTTTCCCTGAATCTTATTTTTAAGCATGTCATAAGCCGCTTTAAACACGATAAATAAGAATACTTGTGAATACGTGACATAAGATAAAACCGCGAAGAAATATAGTTGAGGTTTGGCTCTTTCTAAAGATAAGGTGAACCACATTTGTGCGACATATAAACAGAAGGATAGGCCCCAAAGTAGGGTAAATGGACCAGGAACGGTAATCCCTGCAATACCCAATAACCCTAACGTTAAGGTGATGTGACTCCAGATCAGTGCAGGTACAAACAGCACATAGCACATGATGTTGTTAAAAATTTCGATGCCGATAGGGAACGGTTTTCGAAGTGCGATCGGTAAATATTTACTGGTAACGTAGAAATTCCCTTGTGTCCAGCGTGAACGCTGTTTGACAAAGACACTTAACGAGGGTGGATCTTGTTGCCAACCAACCGCGTAAGGTACCCACTTGATTCGTCTTTGCCCGAGGAAGATACGGAAGCTCATTTCGGTATCATCAACCAAAGATTTTTCATCAAAACCACCAAGTGTTTCTAGAGCATCGCGCCAGATTACATAATTGGTGCCCATCAAGGTAGACAGTTCGAAACGTTGCCAGCGACCACCTTGGAAAATCCATTGAAAGAAAATAAATTCAATCGCAATAAACCGAGTCAAAATACTGTCACGCCAGTTACGGGTACGCACTTTCCCGTTTACCGCCACTAACTTTTTATCTGCAAGTAAGGTTTGGGCCAACAGTCGTACACAGTCTGGCTCTGGCGTACTATCTGCATCATAGACGACGATTAATTCTCCTGTGGCATGAGGTAAACCATTATTGAGAGTACGAGACTTACCTTTTCCTCCCATGCCTTTAGGGACATTAACAATTTTTATGCAAGGATAAATTGCAGCCATCCGCTCTGCAATTTCTAGCGTATTGTCTTTCGAACCATCATTAATTAGTAGAACTTCATAGGCGTGAGCAGGATAGTCCTGCTGTGCAATCGCATGTAAAGTATCTTCGATTACAACACCTTCGTTGTAGGCAGGAATCAGAACACTTAACACAGGCCAATGCTCAGGAACAGGCATATTCTCCAGTTCTTTGGCTGCATTTTTTGAATATTTCCATGCTTGGAAACTTAACCAAGCCCAAAAGGCTTGAGGAATCCAGATACCCAGAAAACCAAATAAGAAAAGAATATCAATTGCGGGCATTTATTCTTCTCCTACGAATGATAGAAATAATCAAGATAAGGAGTAGTCCGCCACCAAGTAATAGTGAAATCCAAGAAATTGAACTCCCAAATGTACTAAGTAAACTTGGATAATGTGCTGAATAAATATAGTCGAGTGGAATGACCACTGTACTTAGCCCAATTAGAATATAGCCAAATAAACTGGTTTCGACTCCATCAGTACTGCTGCTAAATTGTGTGCGATTCAAATCCCATGAAATGCCCAGTTTGGGGTATTCGATGGTATTTACAGGCATTCCAAGTGGCGGATTAATCACCACTTGATAACCTGAGCTTTGCGAAGGATCTGTAATGGCTTGATAAAAATAGTGCTGATGATGTTGAATTTTTCGTGCTGGAATGCGTAATTCATCTGGGAAATCTGATTGAATAATATAGCTGCCAGCAGGCTGGGCAATCAGGTTCTCATCCCAACCCGTTTCAATCAGTGCTGCTAAGGGGCGTAGACCTATGGCTGTAGAGAATGTTGCTTTGGCGGCAAAATACTTTGCATGGGCCATTTGATAGAAAGCAACAGGAATAGCACCCTCGTTCACGGCTTTTTTAATTTTATAATATTTAACTGCACTAAAATATTCATTCGGTAAGATTACACCTGGTTTAATACCTTGTTCGACCAACTGTTTGAAGCTTTCGGAGTCCAACTGATCAGATGTAAATACAGGCCACCACGTCGCAGGCTGAGGAAAGAATTCAGCAACAATTTGAGGGGGCTGAATTTGAGTGCTTAGATCTGTCTTTGCTGTTTCGATCTGACAGTGATAGTACTGCTGATAAAATTGCTGCAAGGTTGTATCTGGGAAATGGCTGGTCGCAACCAGTACACCACAAATATTAAGTAATACAGACATCAGTGCACCTCTCGACTGGAAGGTGTCAAGTATTCAGTATGTTGCTCAATATGCAGTTTGAGTACAGTGAGTTCTTGAAGATCTTGAATGAAGCGGGGATAGATCTGATGTTCATCCATGCTCGGTTCATGAATGACAATACTTTTAATTTCACTGAGTTCTTCATTAATGAAATGGTAAATCACACTATCTCTTTCATTTGAAAGAATCGCCATAATTTTATTTTGGGTTTCTTTCCAAATATCTTCGCCCAACATTTCACGAATCAGTACGGTATTGTTGATATGGGTGGTAATGATTTTATAGTGGTCTTTGTGCGTGAGTTGAAGTAGCTTTTTTAATTCGCCTTGGAAATGTTTCAACGCTGTAAGTGGCAAAATATCGTGTTGATAATTACGATCATAACTTTGAATGTCACGGAAGCTTTTGAGCGCATTTTGAATATTATGACGGATCGCACTTAAAAAAATGGGGGTAATCGGCAGGACGAACAATAGCAGGAGTTGGCGTTCCACATAGGTTTGATTGGCTAGGTCGAGGAAAAAATAGACAGCTACACCTACAAATGTAACGAGGCCAAGTACTAATGCCATACCAACATTTAAAAAAGCCCCTGAAATTAACAGAATAAGTAGAAATACCCAGCTTCCGCGATAACTTGCTGGTAGCCACTCATACGCAACGATGCCCATAAAAATTTGAGCTGAGATAATCCATAAGACGAGTGCTGGAGCCGGATTTTTTTGCATAATAATTTTAGTTTTAATAAATGTCTTTTGTGAAGAAGTTAGCATTATTTTACAGTTTTGACGACAGTTTTTGTGTTGTTGGCTTTGTAAAATAATTTTATAAACAGTAACATACAGTATAGTCTGTATTTCAAAACAATAAAAATTGTCTTATTTTATAATTTTTTTAATTTATGTAAGCCACCCTAAGATGACTTAAATGCTTCGATTGCACGTAAGCGGCTGGCCTTTAAATCCACCATCGGCTCAGGATAATCCAGTGTTGAAGGCTGATTTCTAGCATAAGGTTCATGAATCATTTTGTTATCAAGATGGGCCAGTTCAGGAACCCATTGACGAATATATTCTCCCTCAGGATCAAACTTTTGTGACTGCGTAATGGGATTAAATACACGGAAATAGGGAACAGCATCCGTCCCTGTCGAAGCACACCATTGCCATCCACCATTATTGGCAGCCAAGTCACCATCAATTAGGTGCTGCATAAACCATTGTTCACCCTTACGCCAGTCAATAAGCAGATTTTTGCTTAGAAACATGGCGCAAATCATACGCACCCGATTATGCATCCAACCTGTAGCTAACATTTGTCGCATGCCAGCATCAATAATGGGGATGCCTGTTTGTCCTTGCTGCCATTGTTCTAATGCAATTGGATCATCTCGCCAGTTGATTTTTTGAGTATGAGATTGAAAGGGCTGATGTTTGGAGACTTTAGGGAAATCAAACAAGATGTGTTGATAAAACTCACGCCAAAGTAGTTCATCCAGCCATGTTTGTTGGCCTTCGGACTGAATCTCAAAATGTCCGTGTTGCGGTCTAAATAGGGCTTGCAGGCATTGGCGAATCGAAATAATGCCAATATTTAAATAGGCTGAAAGCTGACTGGTGCCAGATAGCGCAGGTAAATCCCGTGCTGTTTTATAGTCAGTTAAACGTTCATCAATAAATTGATCTAAGAGCATAAGTGCATGTGCTTCTCCAACTTGCCAATTGCTAAAGTTGGTATCTTGGATTTGTTTTATATAGTCGCGTTGTAATGTTTGAATATCATCTTGTTGAAAGGCTGATATATCCAGCGACAGTGGTTGCTGCTTCGTTGGTGATGGATAACATTGGGGTAAACCGTGCTGTAAACGTTGATAGCAGGTTTTCTTGAATGCACCAAAAACCTGATAGGGCGAGTTAGATTGATTGCGGATAGAGGCAACTGGAAATAAAGTTCGATCATGGAAAAGGATCAATTCTTTTTTATGCTGATTGAGTTGCTGCTGTACAGTCCGATCTCGTTTTAACTCATTTACCCCGAGTTCGATATTGGCATATATATTTTCAATATTAAGTTTTTGTATTAAATGCGAGAAAAAATCAGGGGTATCTTTCCAAAATGGAATTGTTTGAACCAGCAGGGGAATATTCAGGTCCGCAAGTTGCAGTTTGAGTTGTTGTAATTGACGTAGATAAAATTCGATTTTAATCGCTGCATCGTTATGTTGCTGCCACTGCGAAGGGGACAAAATGACAAGTGCAATTGTAGGACCTGCCTGAGTTGCATGCCAAAGCGCTGCATGATCATGGATTCTTAAATCTTGGCGAAACCAAATCAGTTGATAGGTCTGAGACATAGCAAGTGTTATAAATGATGATTTGAATGACCTTAAGCGATTTTTTGACTTTGTAAAAGTACTTGGCAATAAAAAAGCAAAGCCGAAGCTTTGCTTTTTCCATCTAATTCAAAAATGAATTAGTGGTGGTGACCACCTGCACCGTGAACGTGACCATGATCTAATTCTTCTTGAGAAGCATCACGGATTTCAACGATTTCAACTTCAAAAGTAAGATCTTGGCCAGCAAGTGGGAAGTTCGCATCAACAATGATGTTGTCGCCTTCAATCGCTTTAACAGTAACGATTTGAACGCCATCATCAGTTTGAGCTTGGAATTGCATACCAGGTTGGATGTTGTCCACGCCTTGGAACATTTGAGCTGGAACTTCTTGTACTAAATCTGGGTTGTACTCGCCATAGCCTTCAGCAGCTGGAACGTTTACAGTGAATTTTTCGCCTACAGTTTTACCTGTAAGTGCATTTTCTAAACCAGGAATGATGTTGCCTGCGCCGTGCAAATATGCAAGTGGTTCACCTTGAGATTGATCAAGTGTTTCACCCTCAGCGTTTGTTAAAGTGTAGTGGAATGAAACCACGTGGTTAAGTGCAATAGCAGTCATGTTATTTGATCCATTCAATCAATTTAGGTGTATATCATAAAGTGAAAAATAGATTTTGTTGACTATTTTCCACTTTTTGAAACTATTTCATCATTTATAGGGACGAAATAGCAAATTTCAACTCAATACAGTTTAATTTTTGGACGTACGCGACGTGTCAGAAAATCTTTCATGGTAAGCATGCCTGCTTGGGTATAACCATGAATGTTGGCTTGATGCAATCGGTATAGAGAAACATACATGGTTTTGGCAATAAAACCTTGTACGCTGACATCGCCTAACAATTCTCCTACAGCCTGATTATGACTTAATGACACCAATGAGCCTTTCTCATTAAAACTAAACATCGGTTGTGGCGAACCCGACAACCGTGCTGCCATTGCATCTACTAAGAATGTTGCTTGTTGACTTGCCACTTGTGCGCGTGGACCTAGGGGCGGCTGGCGAGCATCTAGTTGACAGTTGGCACAATCGCCAAAGGCAAATACATTTGGGTCTGAGTAAGTTTGCAATGTTGCATAGACCATTAAACGATTAATTTTGTCTCGTTTAAAATCTGTAAATGACTCTAGCACTTTCGGTGCTTTGACGCCTGCCGCCCAGACCGTAATATCTGAGTGCAAGACACTACCATTACTAAAATAGACATTCGATTCATCGACTTTTTGCACTTTATGTTGGGTCAGAATTTCAATGCCCATTTTCTTGAGTTGCTTAGCACTATGTGCTGCGGTTTTTTCTGTAAGTGCAGGCAGAATACGATCAGAGGCTTCAATTAAAGTAATTTTGACTTGCTTCGGATCAATTTTCTTGAGGCCATAACGATAAAAGTTTTTCGTGGTTTCAATCAGTTCTGCCGCCAGCTCAACACCTGTTGCACCAGCCCCGACGATACCAATATTTAAAGCGCGTTCGGTTGGTTGGTTTTGTGCTTCGATATATAGATGAAACAAATCTTGTTGGAAGATATCGGCTTGTTGACGGCTATCGAGGAAATGACAATGTTCGCGTACACCTTCTGTACCAAAGTCATTGGATACTGAACCTACGGCTAGCACAAGTGTATCGTAGCTGAGATTTTGGGTGAGTGGGGTGTGTTCTTTGGAAAGCTGTGGGGGAGAAAGCGTAATTTGTTTTTGATCTTTGTTTACATCGATTAAGGTTCCAAGTACGAACTCAAAATGATGTTTCTGTGCGTGAGCAAAATAATTGGTTTGTTCTTCGTGAGGATTTAGTGAGCCAGCAGCGATTTCGTGTAGGAGAGGTTTCCATATGTGAGTGAGATTTTGGTCAACTAGGGTAATTTTAGCTTTCTTACGTCTGCCAAAACGCTCACCTAGTTGTGTTGCAAGTTCTAAACCACCTGCGCCACCGCCCACAATCACGATATGATGTAAGGTTTTGCTCATGATCAACCTAATTATTTTTGTGAAAGGATGGTTGGATTATGCCATCCTTTTCTCAATATTGTATGGTTAATCTTGATAAAAATAGTTGGTTTTTTATCCTTGATTTAATGGATAAAGTTTGGCAGCTTTACTATCACTGGTAGAGAAAAAAGAGAATAAATTAGAAAACCAAATCATAATTTTCTGGAATATATTGGCTTCTTCAATCTGCACATCATTCTCAATTTGTAAACTACGAATCAACTGATTATTTTGATAAATCGATACCGTTGCCAAGTTCATTACTTGAGTTAAAGGTGCTGTTAAATGTTGTTCATTGAGTTCGATATTGATATGTGTATTGGTGGTTTGAAGGGGTTCAACCGTGGTCACTTGCTGATTTGCATCAATCAAATGAATGCGTTGTGTCAATAAATCAAAAGTATTTAAATCAATCGGTGTCGCTTGACCATATAGAGACGTTGTTACAATGGTTGGTTGCTGTGTCTCAACTTTAAACATTTTTAAAGTCGATTTAATCACAGGAAGTTCTGCAATGAGTCTTTGCTTTGGAATAACTTCTTCGTCACGGGTGTAAGTGTAGGCCAAGTTCATGAGTTTATGAGCAACTTCTGCACGCTTTACGGCACTTGGGGTTCCGAGTACTACAACGATCAAACGACGCTTTTCAACATGTGGGTTAAAAGTCGGACGCTCTGCTGTTAATGCAAGATTGTAGCCTGCTGCTTTGGTATAACCCGTTTTTAGGCCATCTGCGGTTGGATCCATTTTCAATGCAAGATTGGTTGCATGATGGAAGTGCTGGTTATAGCTAAAACTCGGCATTTTTGAATAATGCAAATATTCAGGTGTTTCTTTCACAATCGCTTTCGCAAGTAAGCTTAAATCTGCAGCTGTTGAATAGTGATCAGTCATGGTGATTCCAGCAGGATTACTGAAATGTGTATCTTTCATGCCCAATGCTTGTGCTTCTTGATTCATACGAGCAACGAACTGTGGCACACTACCTGAAATTTTTTCAGCAAGGGTAACTGCCGCATCATTGGCAGACATCACAATTAAACCTGCCAAAAGCTGATCCACAGAAATCTGTTCGCCAGCTTTCAGGTACATCTGTGACTCATCCCACATCACTGTGCTGACCACAGGTGTAGCCGTCAGTACTTCTTCTTTACGTAATTTACCTGCTTCAATGTCTTTTAATGCAATATAGGCAACCATCATTTTAGTTAAAGACGCTGGTGCGCGTTGAACATGGCTATTATGTTCAGCAATGATTTGCCCTGATTGAGCATCAATCACTGACCATGCTTGTGCTTCAACTGTTTCAGGTGCGATGTTCAGTAAATTTGCATGTGCAAGGTTTGCACAAATAAAACTAAACAACGTAAAGAGGGAGAGGAGAAATTTCACGTGAATACCTTGTATTGCCGATCCGATGGCCTAGAATGCGAGACAAGAATGCTATGACTTTTTTGTTGAAGAATCCAGCAACTTTTGCTGACAATTAAGACATCTAGGCAAGACTTTGTAAAAAAATGCTAAGCTGTGTGAAATTGTTCCTATTTTCATGATTAAAAATTATGTTGCATTATCAAATTGAGTTCGACGATTATCGCCAACACCTAATTCATGTCACCCTTCGTTTTCTTGCAAATCCAAACCAAGAGCTTTGGTTACCAACTTGGATTCCAGGTAGCTATCTGATTCGAGAGTTTTCAAAACATATTGAGTCGGTGAAAGCATCAGACGAAGCTGGACGTTTACTGACGATTAAAAAAACTGAAAAGAATCGCTGGCGTTTATTCAATACCGATCATGAACTGATTACGGTTGAATATGATGTATATGCCTATGATTTGTCCGTACGTGGTGCTTATGTCGATCAAACACGGTTATATGTTAATCCAGCATGTGTTTGTTTAGGGCTGATAGATCAAGAACAAGCAGCATGTGAGCTTGAACTATTTCTACCTGATGAATTAAAACATTTTCAAATCGCAACAGGTTTGCCATCAAAAAGCTTAGTGAAGGGACGTTTTACCTTAAAAGCAGAGAACTATGACCAACTGATTGATAGTCCATTTGAATTGGCAGATCAAAGTCGTTTTAGTTTTGAAGCTAATGGTATTCCGCATGAGTTTGTAATCTCAGGTAAGCACAATACCAACTTGTCGCGTTTAGAAGCGGACATTCAAAAGATCTGCCAGACTGAAATCAACATGTTTGGTTCAGCACCATTCCAAAACTATACCTTTATGACCATGGCGACAGGCAATAGTTATGGTGGTTTGGAGCACTGCAACAGTACCAGCTTAATTACGCCACGGGATGATTTACCGAAGGTAGATGAAACAGAAGAACCTTCTCAAGATTATCAACGCTTTTTAGGGCTTTGTAGCCATGAATATTTTCATTCATGGTTAGTGAAATTTATTCGTCCTGAAAATTTTGCCGATTATGATTTGCATAAAGAAGCCTATACCAGCTTACTTTGGATTTTTGAAGGTTTTACGTCTTATTACGATGATTTGATTTTATTGCGTAGTGGCGTGATTTCGCAGAAGTCTTATTTAGAGCTACTGAAAGCACAAATTGATCGTTATTTACAAAATCCAGGACGTTCAATTCAATCGGTTTCCGAGTCTAGTTTTGATGCGTGGATCAAGTTCTACCGTCAGGATGAAAACTCGAATAATGCGGGAACGAGTTACTATAACAAAGGCAGTTTAGTGGCACTTTGCCTAGACTTGGGCTTACGCTTACGTGGTTCAAACTTAGATGCTTTGATGCGTCGTCTGTATGAAAATACCCAAAACGGCATTCAGGTCAATGACCGCACTATTTTTGAATTATGTAATGAACTGACAGGTGATAACTGGATCGAGCAGATCAATCATTTGATCAACACCACGGATGAATTACCACTCGATCAATTATTCCCTGAATTTGGTTTAAGTTATAACATCAAAGATGATAAGGCTTTGCCTTTTGGCTTAAAAGTGGCTGATAAAGCGGAAGGTGTGGTGGTGCAACAGCTTCGTCGTGACAGTGCCGCAGCTCAAGCGGGCTTGTCGGCGAATGATGTGATTATCGCGATTGATGGTATCAAAGCATCAGAAAAACTTTTAGCCAAATATGCGAAGCAAAAAGGTTGTTTTACAGTTTATGCATTCCGTCGCGATGAGTTGTTACAGCTGGAACTGCAAGCGGGTGAAAACTCACTGACAACAGTTGAGTTCAAAGTTGAAGACCAGCAAAAAGTTGACCGCTGGTTGAAGGGTTAGAATTTGATAAAAAGGACGCTATGAGCGTCCTTTTTTATTAGCTGCCACGGTAGGTCGAATAACCATAAGGGCTGAGCAGTAATGGAATGTGATAGTGCGGTAAAGTGCCATCAACTTCAAAAATAACAGGAATTTCAGGAAAAAAGCTACTTTGCTTTTGGGTTTTATACCAGTCGCCTGTTTTAAAAGTTACTTTGTAAATACCCGACTTTAATTGTTGTTGCGTCGGATAAAGGGCAGTAATTCGTCCATTCTGATCAGTTTTGGCCTGATTGATTTCTATCCATTGATTTTTTTGTTGTGCTTCGAGAACAACGGTGACATTAGCAGCAGGTAGACCACTTTGCTGATTGAGAACATGCACACTCAATGGATTTGTCGCTGCGAATAAGCTGCTTGAAGCCGATAGTGTGGCGATGGCGAATAGATTTTTATGCATAGCAATATTTCACCTTTCTAGATCAATGTTTTCGTATGCATTGCCGTCAGTTGTTGTGAAGGCAATGCATGGGATAGGAGCGCAAAAAGCACTGTTGATCAGTGCTTTTTAATACTGTTTTAGAATGAATATCTTGCACCGAGATAGAGCTCGCTTGAGTATAGATGTGCTTTCATCTGCTCATCTTGCAAGTTACGTGCATTGGTGAAGTTATTTAACCCGCTATCGGCTTTACCCAAGTCTACATAGCGATAACCTAAATCAAGATTTAAATTTTTAATGGCTTTGTAAGTCGCACCTGCACCTAAGCTATAGACCAATTGTGTTTCGGTATTTGCAAGGTATTGACGAGATACATTACCTTGCCAGCCTGAAGATTCGGTGCGGGCAATACCTAAGCCGACATTGCCATACACGGCTACATTGTTGATGACCTCAAAATCACGATAAGCATTCAGCATCAGACGCTGAGTCTCGACTTTATGATGATTGAGACTGGTGGGAAAGTTGCTTGAACCGCTGGTAAATTCAGCATTATTTTTAAAGTTATATTCACCTTCAGTACGCCAACCATTGCCAAAGTCATAGCCGAAACCCAATGAGGTATTGGTTAAATCTTTTTTATCTTTAGCCGCGATAAATTGACCAATGCCAGGGCGTAAGCTGGTTTCCATATTGTCGGCTTGAAGCTTAGCAGCGGCAACTTTTGCAGAGATATAATAAGCTGCATCATTGATGTCCTGAGCGTAACTTAGGGATACAGCAGTCAGTAAAACAGATGAAACCGCGAAACGGGTAAGTAGCTTGTCCATATTTAATTTTCCAAAAACAGTAGAGGAATGTTTGGTGATAAAAATCTTTATTTCCTCAGAACATGGTAGGAAGAAAAAAATCTTGGCGTGATGACAATTGGATTACCGATTTGTAATCTTGGCAATGAATAAACAAGGTTAATATGTGGGATGCATATTTTAATTGTCGAAGATGAATCTAAAATCGCGCAGTTTTTAGCGAAAGGATTAACTGAATCAGGTTATACCTGTGCTATTGCAAAAGATGGCATAGAGGCATTGTCACGTTTGCAACAAGACGTCTTTGATTTACTGATTTTGGATGTGATGCTGCCACAACTGGACGGTTGGCAAGTCTTACAAACGCTACGGACGTTTTCGAAAATTCCAGTTTTAATGCTAACTGCAAAAGATCACGTGCTGGATCGAGTAAAAGGTTTAGAGCTCGGAGCCGATGATTATTTAATTAAACCCTTTTCTTATGTGGAACTCTTGGCAAGGATCAAAAGCCTGTTACGCCGTGTACCGAATGTAGAAAAAGAAATTTATCAAATTTCAAACTTAAGCTTAAACCGACTCAGTCGGGAAGTGTATCGTGCTGATACCAAAATTGATTTAACTGCCAAAGAGTTTGTGTTGTTACAGTTGTTGATTCAACATCGTGGTGAAGTACTCACACGAACGCAAATTGCCTCAATGGTTTGGAATATTAATTTTGATACGGATACCAATGTGGTGGATGTTGCAATACGCCGATTAAGGGCAAAGATTGATGATCATTTTGTTCCCAAGTTAATTTATACGGTCAGGGGCATGGGCTATAAGGTTGATTTAAAAGATGGCAATAATGAATAGACTGTCATTGGCTTCCCGCTTAAGTATTGCCTTTAGCTTAATTTCCTGCGTAGTTTTTATCAGTATTGGCGGTTTGTCCTATCAAAATTTCCGTGAAATGGTCTATACCCAGCAAGATAAGGCCTTGGCTGCTCGGATTAAACGAATGGAAGTTTTTTTGACCGATGCACATACCGTTCAGATATTGGGGAAATATCCTAAGCTTTATGAAAATATGGTGGGACATGAGGATAGTATTTTTATTGTCAAAGAATCAGCTCGCGACCTGATCAGGATTAATCCATTACAGATCAAAATCCCTGAACTGAATTATTCAAATAAAATTCAGTATCGTAATAATACAGTTGAGCATCCAAGTACACGCTTCGCATTTCAATCCATTCAATATGGTCATAAGCAGTATCAATTGATTGCAGGACAACAATGGGATGGGGCGAATCAGATCCTGAGTCAATATTTTTGGAAAGTCTTGTTTTATAGTGGTCTAGGCATTTTGTTGTCCAGTCTTCTTGGATTTATGGTGGGACATTATTTATTTCGTTCCATGCGTACTTTGATTGCCGAGACCAGTAAAATTAATGTGCAAAAACTGAATCATCGTATTGAAGTTGAATCCACCAATATTGAAGTTCAGCAACTGAGTCAGGCGATGAATGAAATGCTGGATAAAATTCAGCAGGATTATCAGAAACTGGCGCAATTTTCAGAAGATATTGCACATGAACTCAGGACACCACTCAATAATTTAATGGGGCAAACTCAGATTTTATTGTCACAAACCCGTAAAACAGAAGAATTAGAAAATTTATTATATTCGCATTTGGAAGAGTATGAACGGCTCACCAAAATGATTGAAAGTATGCTGTTCATTGCACGTTCTGAACACGATGAGCAGGTACTTGAGAAAAAGTCAGTCAATGTCAAACAGCTAATCAGGAATGTTATTGATTATTTTGATTGTTTGATTGAAGAACATCAGATGACGCTCCAACTGGATGTCATGGATGATCTAAATATCATGGCGAATGAGGCATTAATCCAGCGCGCGATTGCGAATTTAATCAGTAATGCCATTTTACATGGTCGAGCGCATGGTGTGATTGCAGTAGCGATAAATCAACGTGATTCAAATTGTGTCATGACGATTGTGACAGAAGGCATTTTTATTGATGAAAAACATTTGCCTTACTTATTCGACCGATTTTATCAGGTCGATGAAAGTCGACATCAAAAAGCACAAACAGGTGGTCTAGGTTTGGCTATTGTTCGCTCAATTATGCAGTTACATTCAGGTTCAACTGAGGTCGAAAATCGATTTGAAGGAGTGGCGTTTAAATTGATCTTACCACTAAAGAATTAACGTAATCTTCATTAAGCTCTGTCAAAATAGGGCTCATGCTTAAGCAATATGCATATTTGTTTGCTAAATGATCAATTCAGTGCGTTCATTTAAAGTTGGCAGTGGTTTGTATTTGAAAAGACATCACTTGACCTCATATATACATACCAGAACGCTACTATTATATCATTTTGTAGTATTTTTTATCGAAATGTCGTTATCACAGGATATTGCGTTGACTCGCATGTGATGAACACTGATACTCTCAAGTTTGTTCAAGCAAATCGGTTCTAGGAACTGGGCCACAAGCGCAGTTTTCCATAACTCAATCCAACACAAGGGGCTATATATGGCTGGTGGAAAGTCAAAAATCATTTACACACTGACTGATGAGGCGCCGTTATTAGCGACTTATTCATTACTACCGATCATTGAGACCTTTACAAAACCTGCTGGCATTGAGATTGTTAAAAGTGACATCTCAGTTGCGGTTCGTGTGCTCGCAGAATTTTCAGATTACCTTAAAGATGAACAGAAGGTAAACAATAACCTTGCGGAGTTAGGTCGCCTTACGCAAGATCCAGATACCAATATCATTAAACTTCCGAACATCAGTGCTTCGGTTGCTCAGTTGGTATCATGTATTAAAGAGCTCCAGTCGAAGGGCTATGCAATTCCTGATTATCCAGAAAACCCAACTACTGAAGAAGAAAAAGAGATCAAGGCACGTTATGGTAAATGCCTTGGTTCAGCTGTAAACCCTGTATTGCGTGAAGGTAACTCTGACCGTCGCGCACCAGCTGCAGTAAAAAATTATGCGAAAAAACACCCGCATTCAATGAGCGAGTGGAAGCAATGGTCACAGACTCACGTTTCTCACATGGATGAAGGCGACTTCTACCATGGCGAAAAATCAATGACTTTAGACCGTGCACGTAACGTGAAAATGGAACTCATCACTAAGTCTGGTGAAACTATTGTGCTCAAGCCAAAAGTTGCGCTGCAAGATGGTGAAATCATTGACTCGATGTTTATGAGCAAGAAAGCGCTGTGTGACTTCTACGAGAAAGAACTTGAAGACTGTCGTGAAGCGGGCATTTTGTTCTCATTACACGTTAAAGCAACCATGATGAAAGTTTCACACCCGATCGTATTCGGTCACTGTGTGAAAATTTACTACAAAGATGCTTTTGAAAAACACGGTAAATTGTTTGATGAACTTGGTATTAACGTAAACAACGGTATGGCTGGTCTTTATGAAAAGATTGCAACTTTACCGACATCTTTACGTGAAGAAATCATTGAAGATTTACATGCTTGCCAAGAACACCGTCCTGCACTTGCAATGGTAGATTCTGCAAAAGGTATTACTAACTTCCATTCACCAAATGACGTGATTGTCGATGCTTCTATGCCTGCAATGATTCGTGGTGGCGGTAAAATGTGGGGTGCAGATGGTAAGCCTTACGATTGTAAAGCAGTAATGCCTGAGTCAACTTTCGCTCGTATTTACCAAGAAATGATCAACTTCTGTAAGTGGAACGGTAACTTTGACCCACGTACTATGGGGACTGTGCCTAACGTTGGTTTGATGGCACAGAAAGCAGAAGAATACGGTTCACACGACAAAACGTTTGAAATTTCAGAAGCAGGTATTGCCAACATTACTGATCTAGACACTGGTGAAGTGTTGATGTCACAAAATGTGGAAGAAGGCGATATCTGGCGTATGTGTCAGGTGAAAGATGCACCAATTCGTGACTGGGTGAAACTTGCTGTAACGCGTGCGCGTAACTCAGGTATGCCTGCAATCTTCTGGCTTGACCCATACCGTCCACACGAAAATGAATTGATCAAGAAAGTTGAAAAATACTTGAAAGATCATGACACCACTGGTCTTGATATTCAAATCATGTCACAAGTACGTGCAATGCGTTATACGCTTGAGCGTGTAGCACGTGGTTTAGATACCATTTCTGTAACTGGTAACATTTTACGTGACTACTTAACTGACTTGTTCCCAATTATGGAATTGGGTACTTCAGCGAAAATGTTATCGATCGTGCCGTTAATGGCTGGCGGTGGTATGTACGAAACAGGTGCGGGTGGTTCAGCACCGAAACATGTACAGCAGTTAGTTGAAGAAAATCACTTACGTTGGGATTCTCTTGGTGAGTTCCTTGCATTGGCTGTGTCTTTAGAAGAACTTGGTATCAAAGAAAGTAATGACCGTGCGAAATTACTTGCCAAAACACTTGATCAAGCGACAGGGAAATTGTTGGATAACGACAAATCTCCATCACGTCGTACAGGTGAGCTTGATAACCGTGGCAGCCACTTCTACTTAGCATTGTATTGGGCTGAAGCATTAGCAGCTCAAGACGAAGATGCTGAGTTAAAAGCGAAATTTGCTCCGCTTGCAAAATCACTTGCTGAAAATGAACAGAAGATTGTTGCTGAGCTTGCTCAAGTACAAGGTCAAGCTGCGGATATCGGTGGTTACTATGCAATCGATCCAGCAAAAGTGAATGCGGTAATGCGTCCAAGTGCAACGTTTAATACCACACTTGCGTCACTTTAATTTTTGATATATCACCGACAATGTTGTCGGTGATATAAAAAAGCCGATGTGAAAACATCGGCTTTTTTTATAACTAATCAAAATTTAAAATAGTTGAAATACAGCATTAGACTCGTTTCTAAATTTTTATAATCATATTTATCCTGTTGTATTTATAAGAGTCGTCTTTATATTTAATGTCTGTCGAAGAAAGTCAGTTAAAAATAATTTTAATATGAGAGGGGATGATGGAAAAACTAGGAATAGCAATAATGTCTTTATTGAGCAGCATAATGACAAGCACACATGCTGAACTGGTTTTAGTATCGGGGAAAGCCAAACAAAAGAATTATATTGATACCGCTAGTATTGTGATTAAAAGGAATCCCAAAGTTATCATCTATAATCAACTGATATTTTTTGACCAAAATTTTGTCATTGAGCGGTATCGTGATTCAGTTATGGTTCATAAAATTATGCTGAATTGTGGTGAAAAAAATTGGGTCACTTTGTCTGAAGTGAGAAAAACAACTGATCAAAGAAAAGTACTTGAAGTTCTACAAGATAACGCTAGCAGTTTAAATACAAAGCCCGTAATAAATTCCGGTCCAGTAAAATTTATATATGATAATTATTGTCGTTGAAAGAAAAGCCCACTTTCGTGGGCTTTAATATTATCAAATCTTAACGACCATTACGGTTACGACCGCGTGGTGCTTTAGTATTTGGACGTGTTGTACCATTGGTCTTACGACGTGGTTTATCTGCATCATCAGTTTGCCAAATACGGGTTGTACCACCGCCAGCTTTCTTCTTACTTTTAAATGGTTTTTCACCTTTTTCTTCACGTGCTTTATCTTTGGCGCGAGAGAAATGCGGTTTATTATTCGATTTTCTAGCGAAAGAACGGCCTTCATAAGGCTTATCAGCTGGAACGTCTTTAAAGTCTGGATAAAGCAAAGGTTCGATTTCGAGTTGTTCACCTGGCTGTAAACCCAGTTTGACAAGATCAATGCTACCAATTTGAGTGCGAATCAGACGTAAAGTCGGAAAACCCACAGCCGCTGTCATACGACGTACTTGACGGTTACGACCTTCGCAGATTTGTAGTTCGATCCAAGTCGTTGGAATATTGGCACGATAACGTACCGGTGGGTTACGTTCCCATAGCCATTCAGGTTGTTCAACTTTACGTGCTTTGGCAGGTAAAGTCATACCATCTGCAAGTTCAACACCTTTTTGCAGTTTTTCAATTGCTTCTTCTGTGACATCACCATCAACTTGAGCAAGATAAGTTTTATATTTCTTATTATCAGGATGGGTGATGAATTGATTTAAACCACCATGATCAGTAAGAAACATTAAACCTTCAGAGTCTAAATCTAAACGTCCTGCAATACGAAGTTCAGGATCTTTAATAAAACTTGAAACTGTTAAATGTTTTTCATCTTCGCGAAACTGTGACAAAACGTCAAAAGGTTTATTAAATACGACTACTTTCATATGGATATACTACTTTGGCTATGGGCGGCATCATAACAATAAAGGTTTCTATTTAATGGGAAAATGTTGTTATTTCCCGTATAAATCTCAGAAAAACCTGTTTTGGACTAAACTGTTTCATGCAATAAAAAACGAAAGTATGCCATAGAAGGCATAGAGATAATCGCTAAATACATGAGGGAGAACCTACAAAATGGGTTATCAGAAGATTGTGGTTCCTGCAGATGGAGACAAAATCACAGTAAATGCAGACCTGTCATTGAATGTTCCAAATCGTCCAATCATCCCTTTTATTGAAGGTGATGGTATTGGTGTGGATATTACACCAGCAATGAAGGCAGTAGTAGATGCCGCCGTGTTAAAAGCTTACGGTGGCAAACGTTCAATCGAATGGATGGAAGTCTACTGCGGCGAAAAAGCAGATAAAATCTATGGCAATTATATGCCAGAAGAAACTTTTGATGCTTTACGCGAGTTTATTATATCAATAAAAGGCCCATTGACTACACCTGTTGGTGGCGGTATTCGTTCTTTGAATGTTGCATTGCGCCAAGAACTCGATTTATATGTTTGTGTGCGTCCAGTACGTTGGTTTGAAGGTGTACCTTCACCTGTGCAACATCCAGAACTCACGGATATGATAATTTTCCGTGAGAACTCAGAAGATATCTATGCAGGGATCGAATGGAAGGCTGATTCTCCAGAAGCAAAGAAAGTCATTAAATTTTTGCAAGAAGAAATGGGTGTAACCAAAATCCGATTTCCTAAAGATTGTGGGATTGGGATTAAACCTGTTTCTAAAGAAGGGACCCAGCGTCTGGTGCGTAAAGCCATTCAGTTTGCGATTGATAATGACAAACCTTCTGTGACGCTAGTACACAAAGGCAACATTATGAAGTACACCGAAGGCGCGTTTAAAGAGTGGGGCTATGAACTCGCAATAGAACGTTTTGGTGGACAGTTGCTAGATGGTGGACCTTGGGTAAAAATTAAAAATCCAAGAACGGGTAAAGATATCATTATTAAAGATGTGATTGCCGATGCGTTCTTACAGCAAATTTTAATGCGTCCAGCCGATTATTCCGTGATTGCTACACTGAACTTAAATGGTGATTACATTTCTGATGCACTTGCAGCAGAAGTGGGCGGTATTGGGATTGCACCGGGCGCCAATATTGGCGGTGCAATAGCAGTTTATGAAGCAACACATGGCACTGCACCGAAGTATGCAGGGCAAGATAAGGTCAACCCGGGTTCGATTATTTTGTCTGCTGAAATGATGCTACGTGATATGGGCTGGATCGAAGCAGCTGATTTGATTATTCAGGGTGTTTCGGGGGCGATCTCGGCAAAAACAGTGACCTATGATTTTGAACGTTTAATGCCAAATGCAACTTTATTACGTTGTTCTGAATTTGGACAAGCCATAATCCAGCACATGGAAGATTAAAGTCTAAGTATGAAATGAAAGAGCGGTTTTACCGCTCTTTTTTATTTAAAATGGAGATAAATGAGTCATGAGAAAAACATGTACAAAATTGAATGCATGACATATTTTGATGTATTCGAAAATACAAACTGAACATCATGGCGGAAAGAAAATATGGTGCGGCAGCACCGAAAACAACAGAAACCATTACCAGCTTGGATTGCTACGGACAAGTACTGAGCAATCAAAAATATGAGCGGACGCTATTTGTTGATTTAGATCTGTCAGAAGCCCAAAGCACAGGTGCGGTTTTTAATGAATGTACTTTTCGACGAGCACGTTTTAATGCTTCAGTTCATCAAAGTAGTGCATTTTTAAATTGTACTTTCTATTTTTGCAATTTCTTTGATAGTAAATTCACCGACTGCAAGTTGGTCGGCAGTATGTTTAGCGATTGTCAGTTCCACCATATGCGAGTTGAGGACAGTGATTGGGCTTTTGTTGGATTACCGGGCGCTGATTTAGAGAAAGCTTCTTTTTTGAGAACACGTTTAAGAGAAGCTGATCTGACGGGAGCACGTTGCCATGGAAGTTCGCTTCGAGATAGCGATCTCTCTGGTGCATGGCTACACCGCGCAGATTTTACCGAGTGTGATTTAAGAGGCAGTGATTTGAGTGCCTTAGACCCCAAAGAAACGCAGATTAAAGATGCGATTATTAACCTTGATCAAACGCTGATGATTGCTGAAAATCTAGGGTTTGATGTCAGAATTGATTGAAATAAGGATAAAAGGCTCTAATCAAAATGAGTGGTTTTAGGCCACTCATTTTTATGGGAGATAGAGTAAAGCTTATCTTGTTAAGAAAGATAGAGCCGAATAAAAGGGACTAATTGTTCACCAATCACAATGCCCAATAAACCCAGTAATGCCACAATGGGTGGTGCAGGTGCTTTAACATCGACTAGGTAATACAGCACACCAACCAATACGCCAACTGCGAGCGATAATACATAAATCTTCATAATCAGCCGTTGATCAGCCTGCTTTTACTTTACAAAAGGGATCAATGTTTGGATTACTATTCCAGATATATTCGGCTTCTTCCGCACAAAGTTGAGCAACTTTTTCACCCTGTGTGTTATGTATAAAGGCAAGAGTCATATCCATCCCCGCACTGACACCTGATGAAGTATAAAATTTCCCATCAATCACCCAACGAGCCTGAGCTTGCCACAACACTTGATCGTTGAGCTTTTGTACAAATTCAAATGCCATTTTATTCGATGTTGCCTTAATACCATTTAAAAGACTTGTCGCGGCAAGTAATGAACTGCCTGTACAAATCGTCAGAACATGTTTGCTTTGAGCTGCTAAAGTTTTGAGCTGATCAAGAAATTGCTGATTTTTGATTAATTCAAAAGTCACGATGCCACCAGGAACGAGCAAAATACTTTCAGCATGTGTTTTGATTTCGCTAAAGGATTTGGTCTGGATACAAACACCATGTTTATTAGAAACTAGACCACCATTCAGGCTATAAAACTGGACTTGATAATGCTCTTGCAGTAAGCCAAACAATTCAACAGGACCCATAATGTCGAGGGTTTCAAAATCCTCAAATACGACAGCATTCACAGGAATACGCATGGTTTTTCTCGCTTGTTTAATCTGCGTAATACCATAGTGAGCTTCACATTTTTTATTGTGAATATTCTGTATGGCTTATTTTGAATTATGCTAAATCATTGGACTTTTAGGCTGATCTGTTAGCAAGCGGAGTATTGTTTTTGCTTAATTTTAAAGCATTTAGTGTGCTTGAATAAGAAATGCCACGGTGTATCGTAAATTTAAAAAAATCTGTATCTATACTTTATAGACCAAATGTTCAAAATAATTGGAAAATAGAGAGAGTGCTGTGACATGAAGATGTACCAAGTTGATGCTTTTACAAAAGAATTATTTAAAGGAAATCCTGCGGCTGTAATCGTCGTCGATGAATGGTTAGACGATAGTTTGATGCAGAATATCGCGATGGAAAATAATGTATCAGAGACTGCTTTTGTTAAAACCATTGATGAAACCAATTATGAGATTCGTTGGTTTTCTCCGCTCAATGAGGTTGCGTTTTGTGGGCATGCCACTTTAGCCAGTGCTTTTGTTTTATTTAAAGACTTTAGCAAGGCAGAAACGATCCAGTTCCATGTACGTGATCTGGGTATTTTTATTGTCAGCCAAGATGCTGATGGCAAAATTAAAATGAATTTTCCAATTCGTAAACCAGAGTTAGTTACTGATTATCCTAAAGAATTACGTGAAGGGCTGACCAAGCCGTTTAAAGCGGTTTATCGTAATGTGCAAGCCTATATTATTGAATATGAAACGGTGCAGGATGTATTGGATGAACAACCTGATCTAGAAAAACTAAAACAATTGGGACAAGTTCGTACCGCGATTACCGCTTCTCAGCCTGATGTTGCCATTACCGCCAGAGGTGAAGGGAAGTTTGATTGCGTTTCTCGTTATTTTGCGCCAGCAATTGGTATTGACGAAGATCCGGTAACAGGTTCAATTCATACCGCAATTGTCCCACTTTGGGCGGAAAAACTGAATCAGACTCGATTAACCGCCTTTCAGGCATCTAAACGTGGTGGAGTTTTAGAATGTGTGATTGAGTCTGAAGACCGCATTGAAATTTCAGGTTATGCCAAATTGTATATGCAAGCCGAACTGACAATCTGATTTTTAGCTTAAACTGTGCAAAAATAAAGATAAAAGCTGTTTAAATAAACAGCTTTTTTCAAAACATAACTATTAAAAATGCGAATCATTCTCTACCATAGCTTGTCTCTATTATTTAAATCACCATAAATACTTGGATAAATTATGTTAATGCGGTTTAAGCAGCTTACTCTCTCGCTTTGTTTGATTGGGTTGAGTGCGACGTCTTGGTCTCAGACAGTGCTCGTAAAAAGTGAAAAAAATATCGAAGAATATAAATTAGATAACGGTTTCAGAGTTATTCTTGCACCAAACGATAAAGAAAATAAAGTCTATGTAAATACGGTTTATTTGACAGGTTCGCTGAATGATCCGAAAGGTAAAGGCGGACTTGCGCATCTATTAGAACATTTGGCCTTTAAAGGCACTCAAAATGTGAAGGGTGACGAGTTTCAACGTCGTCTGGATCAATATACGTTGATGACCAATGCCAGCACAGATTATTACGCAACTAAATATCTAAATATTGTTCGTCCTGAAAAAAATGCACTCAATGAAATTCTGTACCTTGAATCAGAGCGTATGGATAAATTGGTGTTGCAAGAAAAATTTGTTCCTTCTGAAATTGAAATCGTAAAACGTGAACGAGAAATCCGTATGGATCAGCCGTTTGCTGTACTGATGGATCAAATGTGGAAAGCGGCTTATGGCAATCAATATTTAGGTCGTTTGCCGATTGGTGATTTACCTGAATTAAAGTCGATTCAACTCAATGAGTTAAACCAGTTCTATAGAACTTGGTATGCACCAAACAATGCAGTCATGGTGATTTCTGGTAAATTTGATAAGACCGAAGTATTGAGCAAGATTGATCAGTATTTTAGTCCAATTCCAGCACGTCCAGTACCCGCACAAGTTCAAGTCCCAGTTTTGGATTCAAGTAAAATTGAACAGCGTCAGTTTACGGTACAAAAGGGCAGTGATTTGGCTAAATTCCATGTCTATATGAATGGAAAAAATACCCCATTACAACCGACTTTAGCGCTTGCGCCAGCGTTATATACCATGCAGCCAAGTGGTACTTTGTATAAGAGTATGGTGGAGACGGGAATCAGTACGGCAGTGCAATCAACCACATGGTTAGATCAAGATTTTAACGTGGTCTTTATGGGCGCAATTTATGCTCCGAATCATGATGCGAAAAAGGTTGATGAAGCACTAAAAACAGGTGTTGAAAATAGCCAGCCATTTACTGAAGCTGAATTACAGCGCATTAAAAATATTACTCAAAATGCCGCAGATACCATTGCCAATGACGCTGTAGCCCTAGGCTCACGCCTGAGCGACTATGCAGTTTCATCACATGGTCAATGGGATCAATACTTTAAGGACTTACAAGCAGTTCAAGACTTAAAGCTTAAAGATGCGAATAAAACCTTAAAAGACTTTTTAGTCTCTTCACATCGTATTTCAGGCGATATTTTACCGACGCCAGAAGATCAAAAGAAAGCGATGACCATGAAAGCAGAAGAGAAGCCTAAAACTTTAGATCAAAGCGATGAAAAGCCTGAGCCATTAAAAGATGCAAATGTCTACAAGCAGGAAGTGACCCAGTTTATGGCACAGTCTGCTCAGCAATTGCAAAAAAATGAGCAGAAAATTCAACGTGGTGAGTTAAAGAATGGTATTCGCTATGCATTATTCCCAACGCCTACACGTGACGATAAAACCTATGCCACGATTAGCTTGGATTTTGGCGATGAAAAAACATTATTTGGTAAAGGGGTTACTTTAGATTTAGCCAGCTATTTAATGCTTCGTGGTTCTGAAAAGCATAGCTTGCAGGAAATTACCGATAAGGCAATTGCGGCTAGTGGTGGTGCATCGGTTAGTTCAAATGGCAATGGTTTTACCATTGTTGTTCAAGCGAAGAAAGACAAGTTTGAAGATTTCTTTAACTTTATTGTTGATGTCCTGAAACAGCCAAAATTCTCGCAAACAGAGTTTGATTTGGCAAAAAATCAAAGCCTGTCTGTATTGGATCGTCCATATACAGAACCTGCGGTTGTGTCATCGATGACCTTGTCTAAGATTTTGGAAATCTATCAACCAGGGGATATCCGTTATCACTTTGAACCAGAACTTGCCAAGAAACAGATTGGTGAAGTCACTCAGCCGCAAGTGAAACAATTCTATGATCAGTTCTTTGTGACAGACCATGCTCAAATTGCAGTGACGGGTGATTTTGATGCCAAGAAAATGCAGAAGACTTTGCAAAAAGCCTTTGGTTCTTGGAAAGCAAAGCAACCATTCACAAAAGTGACAGGGCAATATACGGTTTATAAAGCCCAGAAAGTTCATGCTTTATCGGAACAACGCGAGTTTGGCAGCTATCAAAGTGTTTTAGCCTTGCCCGTTGGTTCCTATCATAAAGATGCGCCAGCTTTGATTATTTTGAGCCATGTTTTAGGCAACTCACAACTTTCATCACGTTTGGCTCAAGAGTTACGTGAGAAAAATGCGCTAGTGTATGGATTTGGTAGTGGCTTAGATCTTGATCCCGATATTGATGATGGTACTTTAAGTATTACTGCAAACTATACATCTGGTCGTTCTGCACAAGTATCGCAATCTGTACATAAAGTCTTAAATGAGCTTTTAAGTAAAGGTGTGAACGAACAGGAAGTGGAAGCAGCGAAAGCAGATATCATGAAGAAGCGTGTGACTGCTTTAGAAGATGAACGCAATATTCATGGCATGTTGACAGGTCAGTTAGAACGCAACAAAACGCTATTGGATCGTGAAGAGCGCGATCAGGAGCTAGCGAAACTGACCAAAGAAGATGTCAATGCTGCAATTAAAAAATACATCAAACTAGACCAATTTGTAGAAGTCATGGCTGATCAATATGGTCAAGCACAAGACTTGAAGTAAACCACAAAAAACAAAGCCACCGATGAGGTGGCTTTGTTTTAATCATCAATCATTAATGATCGTGTTTATGTGCATGAAAATCTTCGTTCTTGCGGAAACGTAAGTAGTTTTCAAATTGTTCACAATATTCGTCAAAATTATCTTCTAACATCATTTGGAATTGTTGTAGGAGATAAGACATGACTTGTTCTTTGGCATCACGCATTTCATTGCCATCTTTAAAGTTATTGGCTGCGACCCACGTATTAAAGCGAGCAGTAGCAAATAACATGGCTGCACTCACTTGGCCACGTAACTCTTCTGGCTGGACTTTCTGACCTTTTGGCGGTCGGCAGAAATCATTGGCAAGTTTAATAAATTCATCTGCACGCTCAAAAAATACCGCATTTAAAGCTTCTTCATCCGTCACATCGGTGGCGTTAATTTTTTGAGACATGATATTTTCCAGCGACAAGTTAAGACACCTCATTATAGACAAAGCCTTGTCGAAACTAAACCTTTGCCTTAATCTAAAATAGCCTAAGCAATTAGAAAAATCACTATGCAAGATGCAATCGCGATTCAAAGCTTAAAAACAGATATAGCCTTACTGCGCCAACATATCCATCCACCTCAATATTTAGAAAATGTTGAGGGTTTGCCGATCTATTATGGTTTGAAAGATGATGTGGATGAATACTACAGACAATGGCAGCCCTTGATTGAAAGAGCACAACAGCTGTGTCAGCCTTTTATGGAAGACGAGATAGTGGATGCAATTCACTTACCCAGTCATTTAAATTTGCCGCTATTTTTCTTTCATGTCGATCGGATTCGGATTAATAAAACACGTGCTAAAGAATCGAAAACCTTTCGAGGTGTGGCTGCCTTGTTAGAAAAATGTGGGCAGTTTGAGACCGATCAGATTTTTGCGATGCAGGAGTGGCTAGGCAGTGATGATACTGCGGCCTTAGTTGCACATCGTGAGTTTATTGATTTGCGTACATATGTATTTCAGCATGGACAAAGTGAATATACGAGAACTCGATTTTATATGAACGGCATGATTCTCAGTGTTGAACCGCATTTTAAATTGGTCGATGCACGGGATAAGCCACGTAAGCAGCGTAATGATAGTTATAGTGATCCGATTGCAGATAATGGCACGTGGAAGATTTTTGGGAAGTATCGGTAAATGATTTAAGCTCAATATGAAGATATTATCTGCCTGCTAAAGAATGGATTTTCATTTCCTTTTCGGGTTAGCACGACCTCAAAAATTATGAATAACCTAATACCTTTTGTATAGGTAGATCCTTACTTTTGACTGGACAAAAGTAACAAAACCCCTCTGTTAAGCTGATGGCACATCCTTGATGCCACAGCTTAACGGCGGCATCCATGCCGCCAGCAAGAGAATAGAGTGAGGTGATTTTCCCTTATGCAGCTATTGCTTCTCATCCCAAAAAGTATCCTGAGCAGATAAGGCTTGTAACTTTTTCGCTGCTTTCTTGGCCACATGTGGCTGCTGTGCCTTGACCCAACCTAAAGCAAATAAAAATTGTGGGTACTCAGCAGCTTGTTGCTCGAAGATTTGCTCAGCAACAAACAGATCATTATAAAAGCCTAAATATTCCTGAATTGGCTGTAACTTATTTAAGAATTGTTGAACGTTTTTTTCAGGATAAATCCCTGCAATAAAGTCGATGCAATAACGCAATTGTTTAACGCGTTTACGAGTACGATGTTGTTGCTCAACTTCTAAAGTTGAGAACTGGGCTGCATCATTTAGAATCTTTTGGTAAAGCTTAGTTAGGCTTTTAGCTACCTGTTTGGAAAGTTTAGATTTAGACTCATGCTCACTATAGGTGAAGCTGAATAATGCTAAAAATAGCTGAGTGGTTTTAGTGTGGCTTAATAACTGAGAAACACTATTGTCAGTACTCTCTGGGAATGGAAAATCAAAATCACAGACTTCTTTTACTAACGGAATAACGGAATCTTGAATCGCATCGTTATCACGTGATTGTCCCAAAGCTCTAAAAATATCTGCTAACTGACCTTCCCAAGCAGGATCAATTTGCGCAGACCAGTTAGAAAAATGTTTTAGGGCAGAACGTAAACGACGTAAACCAACACGAGCTTGATGAATATGATCGGCCTCTGCCACACCATCAGCAATTGCGGCTGCATTGGGTAAGATATGATTAAGTGTATTTTCGATAATCAGTTTGATTGCTTGTTCAGCACTTACATTTTTCTCTAGGTTTAGTGATTTCGCTTTGCTGGCGGGGGATACCGTTTTGCCCATAGCCAATAAATTGCCACGTTCAGCCTTACTACGCACATCGAGCCAGAGTTGATATTTATCTACCCAAGTTTTGGCAAAATTAATTAGGGACTGAGCCGAGCCTTGCTTTAATTCAAACTCGATTTCACAGATTTTGGCTTGGCTGGTTGGAGTACGGATTTCGCCATCGTCCAAGCAAACTTCAATTTGTGAGCCTTCAAACTCGAATATATGAAAGGTACGTTGGACGTCAGTTTGAAACTGTAGTAATAAATTTGCAGGTACTTCACCTAAAATATCACGAAGTACGCTTTGAACAGTTTGATTGTTTTTATAGAGGGATAAATCGAGCTCGGGTTCTTCGGTACATTTGCCTAAATAAATATCTTCTTCGATGCGTTGTAAATGGTTTTTACTCGCAGCTTTAAAGGTTTGCACCCAATGTTCACCCTCTTGACGCAGACGGATCGCAACATAATTCTTTGCCAGTAAACGGTCGGCAGTGTCGTAATACTTGGCTTGAAGGTGAATTTTTTGTGCTTTTTGCTTGCCTAAAACTTGTAACACACTTTTTTTCTTAGATTCAGGGAGTTGAAATTTTAGCTCTATTTCCATGATGTTATGACTCCTGACCACCGAGACTGATAAATACAAAACTCAGTATAACTTGTTGATCTCAAAAATCATTGTAAAGTTGTTTTAAGCTTGAAAAGGATGGCACGCAATGACTTTATTTTGTACAGAAAATGCATTAACGTGTGGAGAGTCTTGCACGATTAGGATGATCCAAAAATGAATGCACCAGCGAATATAACGAAGCCAGTGGAATTTTCATTACCCATTAAAAACTATGATGAATTTTATCACTTTTATTTAACAGAACATCGCAGTATTGCCAGCCGTCGTTTACATGTGGCAGGCAGCTCGATCGGTTTATATTTCTTTAGTAAAGCCATCCGTAAACGTCAGGCAAAATATGCTTTGTATGGTTTGGTATCAGGCTATGCTTGTGCTTGGGTTGGACATTTTTTCTTTGAACATAATAAGCCTGCCAGCTTTAAACAGCCGCTGTATAGCTTTATCTCGGATTGGCGCATGTTATCGGATGTTGCGCGTGGTCGTTTAAGTCTGATTGATCGTCAGTTTGATAAAATTGATTCTTGAATTATCGTATATTTAAAAATTATAAAGCGACATTAAGTGTCGTAAAGCTGCTTCGGCAGCTTTTTTATTTGTTCTGATTTGCAGCGATTAATGATGTAAATACACTCGCTATCTTTAATTTTCAAACAAGAAAATATACCCTGAAGCTAATGTAATTATAGTGAATAGTGAAACGTTCATGCGCGGTCTTTATCTCATTACCAATGATGATCCAATCCAATTATTATTAGAAAAACTAGATGTGGCTCTGGCGACAGGCAAAGTTGCGATTCTGCAATATCGTCGTAAGAAAGTGGCAAAAGCAGATCAGCCAAGTGAAGTAGAGCAGATCAAAGCACTTTGTGAAAAGCATCAGGTCTCATTTGTGATTAATGATGATTTGGCATTAGCGGAACAATTTGGTTTAGGTGTGCATCTTGGACAGTCCGATGGTGAAATAAGTGATGCTGCCGCACGTTTACCACAAGGTGTGATTATTGGCCGTACTTGCTTAAATTCATTAGAATTGGCGGAAAAGGCGATTGCTGACGGTGCAACTTATGTGGCCTTTGGTGCGGTTTATGCGACCTCAACAAAACCAGAAGCAGGCAATGTCGGCATCGAAGTGATTAAGCAAGCGAGACAAAAATTTGCTGTGCCGATTTGTGCGATTGGTGGTTTGACCGTTGAAAATTCTCAAATCGTAGTTGAGGCTGGAGCAAGCCTTTGTGCGGTAATTAGTGATATATTAGGACGATCAACAGCCGAAATTCCTGCTCGTGTACATGCATGGGCAACGTTATTTGACTAATTATATGCATCCGCTTTGCGGAGCTTTCATTGTTTCTCGGAACGACAGCGTTCCTCGTCCTTGATTCTAGGTTGAGTCTTTTATGAGTTTATCTCCAAAGCAAGAACAGTTATTTAAACAAGCAAGTAAACATATTCCGGGTGGGGTTAACTCGCCGGTACGTGCATTTAACGGTGTTGGTGGTACGCCTGTCTTTATTGAAAAGGCAAAAGGTGCGTATTTATGGGATGTCGATGGCAAACGCTATGTTGACTATGTCGGTTCATGGGGCCCAATGATTTTGGGTCATGCGCATCCAGATATTATTCAAGCGGTACAAACTGCTGCGGAAGATGGCCTAAGTTTTGGCGCACCAACGGTACATGAAACCACTTTGGCAGACACCATTTGCGAGATCATGCCTTCAATTGAATTGGTGCGTATGACCAGTTCAGGTACTGAAGCAACCATGACCGCGATTCGTTTGGCTCGTGGTTATACCGGCCGTGACAAAATTGTAAAATTTGAAGGCTGCTACCACGGTCATTCAGACTCATTATTGGTCAAAGCAGGTTCAGGTTTATTGACGCTTGGTGAAGGTGAGCCAACTTCAAAAGGCGTACCTGCCGATTTCGCCAAACATACCTTAACGCTCCCGTATAACAATATCGAGGCATTGAAAGAATGCTTTAGTAAGTTCGGTCATGAGATTGCGGGTGTCATCATTGAGCCTGTTGCAGGCAATATGAACTTGGTGACACCAATTGATGGTTTCTTGCAAGCGATTCGTGATGTGTGCGATGAATACAAATCGGTCTTTATCATTGATGAAGTGATGACTGGTTTCCGTGTTGCTTTAGGCGGTGCGCAATCTGTTTATAAGGTAAAACCTGATTTGACTACATTGGGTAAAATCATTGGTGCGGGCTTACCGGTTGGTGCTTTTGGTGGTAAACGTGAAATCATGGAGTGCATCGCACCTTTAGGTGGTGTTTATCAAGCAGGGACATTGTCTGGTAACCCATTGGCAATGCGTGCAGGTATTGCGATGTTCAAGCATCTGCGTGAACCAGAGTTTTATGACAAGCTGGCTGCACAGCTCGCAAAATTACTTGCAGGTTTACAGGCTGCAGCAGACGAAGCGGGTATTCCATTTAAGACCCAGCAAGTCGGTGGCATGTTCGGTTTGTATTTCACCGATCAAGAGGATATTACCAGCTTTGATTCAATGTTGGCTTGTGATGTTGAAGCATTTAAGAAATTCTTCCACGGCATGTTAAAGCGTGGCGTGTATCTTGCACCATCTGCATTTGAAGCAGGATTTATTTCATCTATGCATTCAGATCAAGATATTGCAGAGACCATTCAGGCAGCAAAAGAAACTTTTGCAGAAATGAAATAACGCTGTGATCTATACAGAAGCCCGATTTGTTCGGGCTTTTTTTATGGACGAATTTTAGCTTGAGCTCAATAGAGAACTTAACGGGTTTAAAAATAATAGATGATCGTAACGGAATCTTACCCAGTTCCCAACAGTTTGTATGCTAAACCTCCACGACGAAGCGCAAAGATAAACAATCTTTACTGTACCGCAAGATAAAATAATGCTTGAATAATAAACTATATTTTACGTTGGTCTTAGGCTGTGCTTTGGGCTTGCGTAGGCTGTAGATGGCAGTTGTATCATATCTAAAAGCTTTTTATAAGAAACCCATAGGAATGGAGTAAAACATGAAAACTAAACATTATTTAACGTCCGCTGATGTGGAAATTCTGGTTGATGCGGCATTGCAATATGCAACAGCGCGCAGCTTTAATGTCAGTATTGCAGTTGTGGATGACGGTGGAACGTTATTAATGATGAAGCGTATGGATGGCGCATCGGTATTATCGACACAGATTTGCCAAGAAAAAGCGCAATCTGCTGCGGTCAGCCGAAGAACCACCAAGGCATCCGAAGATATGATCCGTGATGGTAAGATCGGCTTTTTAACGATCAATGCAGCAAAAGGTATGTTAGAAGGCGGTGAGCCGATTGTCTATCAAGAGCAGGTTGTCGGGGCTGTTGGTGTGTCGGGTGTACAATCTTTTCAAGATGCAGAAATTGCTCAACATGCGATTCAACAATTTCTAGAGCAACAGACCTAAATCATCATTAAAATTCGAATCTGGATGAAAATTCGAGAGAAACACGAAAAAAATCAGTAAAAATACGTGTCATGCATTGTAATTCAGCGCCAAGCTTTTTATGATTGCCCGCTTGTTTTCATCCAGTCGTTGGAAGGCTACCTTGAATGATTTTCTAAGTGAACATTTGATTCATCGTGATGAAGATTTTATGGTCATCCATAAACCTGCAGGCCTACTTACTGTGCCGGGGAAAACACCTGATTTACAAGATTGTTTAATCAATCGTTTATTAGAATTAGAACCAAAAACTTTACTGATTCATCGTCTAGATCGCGATACTTCTGGCATCTTGGTGTTTGGTTTATCCAAATTTGGACAGAGCAATATTTCGCGCCAGTTTCAAGATCGTCAAACCTCAAAAATTTATCAAGCTTTGGTTGCTGGACATTTAGAAGGTCAGGGCACAGTCGATATTCCTGTGATTTATGATCCAAGCCGTCCACCATTGCATATTGTGGATGCTTCTTATCACAAGCTAGCATTAACCGAATGGCAAGCGATCGAACATTTAGAAATTCAGGGACAAGCTGTAACTCGAGTTAAACTCGTTCCGATTACAGGACGTTCACATCAGCTTCGTGTGCATATGCAATATTTAGGTCATCCGATTCTAGGTGATACCTTATATGCCACTTCAGAACAGCAACAGCTTTATCCGCGTTTGTGTTTACATGCAACGCAATTAAGCTTTGCGCATCCTAAAACAGGTGCACAACTCAGCTTTGATTGTGCTGTACCGTTTTAGTCTAAAAACTTTTTTATGAAACACGATGTGATGCACGCTATTTGATTGCGCTTTGTGTCAAAATACATCGTTGAAAACTACATAAAATGCCTTAACTTTTATTTGGGTCAGGGCATAAAATATGTAGGCTAACTTGAGATAAAGGTGGAAAAATTGCAGCAGTTTGCTATTGGTCAACGTTGGTTATCAGATACTGAAACTGAACTCGGTTTAGGGGTTCTTATTGATGTAGATGAACGTTCTATCAGCATTTTATTCCCTAAAAGTGATGAAACTCGTGTTTATGCACGTAACAATGCGCCTTTATCTCGCATCATCTTTAACGTTAATGATGAAGTACAAGACCAAGAAGGCATCAAGTGGACTGTTGAGTCGATTGAAGATCGTCATGGTGTGCTGCGTTACGATGTGGTTCGTAGTCTTGAAAATGGCGAACAAGAACGTAAGTCACTGAATGAAACCCGTATCGGTGCGCAAATCCAACTGTCAAAACCTTTAGAGCGTCTGTTAGCCAGCCAAGTTGATTATAAAGAGTGGTATGACCTGCGTATTGAAGCGATGTTGTTGCAAGCACAAATGCACACCAGTCCTTTACGTGGTTTTCTTGGTGCGCGTGTAGGCTTGATTCCACACCAGCTTTACATCGCACATGAAGTAGGTAAGCGTTTTGCTCCGCGTGTTTTATTGGCCGATGAAGTGGGCTTAGGTAAAACCATTGAAGCAGGTTTGATCATTCACCAACAACTAAAAACTGGGCGTTCTGAACGTATCCTGATTCTAGTCCCTGATTCATTGCAATATCAGTGGATGATTGAAATGCGTCGCCGTTTCAATTTGCAATTCTCGCTATTCGACTTAACCCGTACCGCTTCGATCAAAGAACATGATCCTGATCTCAATCCCTTCCTGACTGAGCAATGCATTATCGCCAGTGTTGACTTGATGGTTGACCACGATGACTTGCGTGAGCAAGCGATGGAAGCAGGTTTTGATCTATTGGTTGTCGATGAAGCACATCACTTAATGTGGAGTGAGGAAGAAGGCGGTAATGATCGTTATGATCTTGTTGAAGAACTCGCTGAACAAACAGCGGGTGTGTTACTGCTAACGGCAACGCCTGAGCAATTAGGCGTTGAAAGCCATTTTGCCCGTCTTCGTTTACTCGATCCGCAACGCTTTAGTAGCCTCGATCGCTTCCTTGATGAAGAAGAACAATATCAACATACTGCAAAAATTGCAGAAGTATTGATGTCAGATCAAGCATTAACAGAAGAGCATCTTGCTGCACTGGACGGCTTATTGGGGCATCGTATTGATGATCAGCCTGAACAGCGTATGCGTGCGATCCACGAATTATTAGATCGTCATGGTACAGGTCGTATTCTGTTCCGTAATACCCGTGAAGCGATTCAAGGCTTCCCAGGTCGTGATTGTCAGCCAGCACCATTGCCAGCACCAGAAGATTGGTCATTTGATGGCAAAATGCGTGAGCAAATGTGGCCAGAAGAAGGTCAACTGGATGGCGCATGGATGGAAAATGATCCGCGTGTGCCTTGGTTGATGGAAGTGCTACGCAAAGATTTAAAACACAAAAAAGTGTTGTTGATCGCGCGTAGTGGACCAGTGGTTGAAGCATTGGAAAACGTATTACGTTTACATGCGGGTATTCGTACCGCTATGTTCCATGAGGGTATGAGTTTATTAGAGCGTGACCAAGCTGCGGCATATTTTGCAGAAGACAGTTATGGTGCTCAGATTTTACTTTGTTCGGAAATTGGTTCGGAAGGTCGTAACTTCCAGTTTGCCAGTGATTTAGTTTTATTTGATTTACCCGCAAACCCTGACGTACTTGAACAGCGTATTGGTCGTTTGGATCGTATCGGTCAAGAAAACCGTATTCAGATCCATGTGCCATATTTGATGGGTACAGCACAAGAACGTATGTTCCGTTGGTATAACGAAGCGCTCAATATTTTCAGCAGTATTTCTCCAACAGCGCAAACGCTGCAAGAGAATTTTATTGTTGAATTAAAAGATTGCTTATTGGCAGATCAAGGTCAGACTTTTGAAGATTTGCTTGAAGAAGTGAATGTACAGCGTCAAGCCTTGGAAGCTGAATTACAGGCAGGTCGTGACCGTTTGCTTGAGTACAACTCTTGCCGTCCAGTGGTTGCACAGGGCATTGTACAAGCACTTGAAGATTATGATGACAACACCACTTTGCCAATGTTTGTGAAGCGTTTCATGTCATCAACCAATATTGATTTTGATGAGCAAAGCAATGGTACGGTAATCATCAAGCCGACGGATCAAATGCAAGTTCAAGGGATTAGCTTGGACGAAGAAGGAATGACTGCGACTTTCTATCGTGATCAGGCACAAATCCGTGAAGATGCGCAATATCTGACCTTGGAACATCCGTTTATTGAGAGTGTGATGGAGATGATCCGTACACAATCATTTGGTAGTACCAATGTTGCCTTACTAAAATCAAATGCATTGAAACAAGGTTCGGTGTTGTTGGAAGTATGGTTTAAGGTTGATGTCGTTGCGCCTAAAGCGTTGAACTTGCCATCAAGCTTGCCGAAGCAATTGATTCGTGTTTTGCTCAGTGAAAATGGTCAGGATTTGTCAGCGAAGATTGACCCAAGCATTTTACGTCCATACTTACACCATTTAGATGGCAATAGTTGCCGACAAGTAGTCAAAGCACGTCGTGATGTGATCGAAACACGTTATGCACAAGCTTTAGATATTGCCAAAGAATCATTACCAGAATTGATGCAACAAGCTAAAGAGCATTACAGCGGTAAATGGCAATATGAAATTGACCGTTTAAGCTATCTCAAGCAATTTAATCCAAGTATTCGTGAAGACGAAATTGAGCGGTTACAGAAGTTCCAGAAAGAAGGCTTAGGTCTATTGGATGGTCTATCTGTGACACCAGAAGCGATTCAGGTCTTGGTTGTGGTTAAGCCATAATTGGGACTGACATAAAAAAGAGGACTGTAACAGTCCTCTTTTTTATGGTTAGATTTTTAGTGATCAATATTGGCTTCCAAGAACCATAAATATTGATCCAGATCTTCAAGTGCTGCGTGAATAATATCTTCTGAAATCGGATCTTGAATTTCATCAATGGTATCACGTAGGTGATTGGCGACCACACCATAGCGATCTGCCAGTTCTTTTAAATGATCTTGTACCGCATGGATGGCGATAGGATAGGGTTTCAGATGAGACGTTTCTGCAACAGTTTGTGTCGTACCCAATGCTGTTCCACCGATCTGTACCGCACGTTCTGCAACATTGTCTAAATGGGTGATCAATGAAGTACGGAACATATCTAACATTTCATGCACCGCAATAAAGTTGCTACCCCGCATGTTCCAATGTGCTTGTTTGGTCAGTAATGAAAGATCGATTAAATTGGCAAGGATCTGATTTAAGATTTTTACGGTGGACTCTTTGATTGAGTCATCTAAATTATTACGGGTATAAACTTTTAAAGATTTAGCTGCTGAAGAATTCATAGTTACCTCATTCAATTATAATGTGATAAAACATAATGAACAAAAACCATTCATTTGCTGATTAGCTTATCGCTTGAAGCAAGGCGTGAGTGTTTTCGTTTTCTAGGCTTTTGTAAGTTTACTTATCATCAATTTTATTTTTGATAACGCCCGTTTGAATTCAGATTAAATGATGATTTCATTTGTTAGAGTATTTCTCTGTTTGTAAAAACAAGCTAAATCAATCCTGCATCCTTACATTCTAATTTGATGTAAGCATAGAAAATAGGTGCAACAATTAGACCGCTGAGACCAAAAATCGACTCGAAAATGAGCATCGCCAATAACACTTCCCAAGCACTGGCATTGATTTTGGTACCAATAATTTTGGCATTCACGAAATATTCAAGTTTATGAATAATGACCAAGTAAGCCAGAGAAATCGCTGCGACTGAGAGGGAAATGGTCAATCCAGCCATAATGATTAAAGTATTGGAAATCAGATTGCCAATAATCGGCAGTAGACCAAAAATAAAAGTCAGAATGGTCAGTGTTTTGGCAAAAGGTAAGTGGATATTAAATATAGGTAAGACAATAAAAACAAAAATAATGAATAAGCCTGTATTGATCAGAGAGATCTTCACTTGGGCAAATACGACATTTTTAAAAGAAACAGAAAGTTTTTGAATACGATGCAAGATTGCTGCTTTAAATGCAGGCTGAGGTGCATGTTGCTTAAAGTTTTGAATCGCAACCAAAATTCCGACAATCAGACCGATTAACATGGTGGCTAGATTATGCAGGATATCAGTGCCTGTGTTTTTCACGATGGATATATTATTTTTGATGAAAGACAAGATCTGATTTTTGATGTCGGCCACACTATGTGGCAGATACCCTGGCAAATATTGACTCATCTCAGCTTGGAACTTAATTAAGGTTTGATCAATTTTAAAGTTAAAGGAATTTAGTCCAGTCCCTTTTAAATCATAAATCACAAAGCTGATTAGGCTGGTAATAAAGAAGCCCAGTAATACGATTGTGAACACACCCAAAATAATACTGATAAAGATACGCGCACGTTGTCCATCAATATGTTTTTCAACAATCGAACTTAAACTATTAATAATTTCAAAAACCAAGAAGCCTGCAAAAAAACTTGGAAGCAGATGCAGGGGAATGACCATCATTAAAAACAAAGCCATCAGAATGAAACTGGCGATGATGCTTTGACGGTCATTGAGTAGATTCATGATCTATGGCCTAGTTTAGGTTGTTGTTATGCTAAAGGACAAAAATATGATTTTGATGACATCTATCCTATTGCTGTGCAAACAATTAATCAATTTCCGTTTCATTAATATGACGCGCACCTTCTAAAATCATGCGAATCATCACCATGGTTTGTTCTGCCACTTCAGTACGCTGCTCAGCAGGCAAATCGAGCACTTTTGCGCCCATGTTGAACACCAATTGAGTGATGGCTTTAGCCGCAAGATCAGCATGACTAAGCTTACTGTTATTCAAACGTTCTAAACGAATCAGGTCTTCTTGAAGCTCTTGCTGGAAGAAGCTAAGTTGACGGTCAACCGCTGCTTTATACGAGGTTGAGCCTGTATAACCTTCGCGTAATAACAAACTCAGGTTGCCTTCATCGGTATTCAACTGTTGAATAAATACTTCAACCGAACTGCGGATAATACTTTGCTGCTTTGAAGCCTGTAAGCGTGCTTCACGGATAATACGACGAAGTACCAAACCAGACTGATCAATCAGGGCAATTGCCAGTTCATCAATATCTTTAAAATGACGATAAAAGCTATTAGGCGCAATGCCTGCTTCTCGTGCAATTTCACGTAAGCTGAGCGAAGCGATGCTTTTTTGCGGGCCAATCAGGTTAAGCGTGGCTTGAAACAACTCTTCTTTGGTAATGGTTGCTTTTCTACCTACTGAACGCACAGGAGATTTCATAGGAATGACATCTTGTTCGTTTACGTTGTCATGACCGAGTGGTAAAAAAGAAGAATGAACCATTGTTTTCAATATATAAGTAAGCTACTCGGGATTATAGCGATTGTCTGTGGACTTGTGAAATGTAAATTCTTATACGAGTGTATATACAAATATATATACATATGTATAATAATTAGAAAACCACCAGAGTAAAACTGCTCATGCATGCAATTGAAAAGAGAAACTCTCTATTTAATTCGTTGGCTCACAGTGTGATGAACAGCCATGATGCCAATTTTTGGTTACAGAAAATCAATCCTTTATGGTCTATAAATCAGTCTCTTGCCAAAATCGTAAAAAAACAAATCGTGGCAAAAGATACGGTCAGCCTAATTTTGCAATGCAATCGACATGTGGTACGTGGCGTTGCAGGGCAGCACCATCCTGTTACTGTTGATATTGCAGGTCGTCACTATGAGCGTACTTATAGTTTGATGCAGGTGGATGCAGATCATCTTTGTTTAACCGTTAAAAAAGTTGATCAAGGCTTAGTGAGTTCTTGGTTGGTTGAGAGCAGCCAAACAGGAGATATCTTACGTTTGGGGCAACCCTACGGTGAGATGCAGCAGTCTGTTGCGACACCGCATTTGTTATTGCTGGCTGCTGGTAGTGGTATCACACCGATGTTGAGTTTGATTGAAGGCTTATGCCAGTCTAAACAATTGAATACAACATCAGTCCAATTGATGTATTGGGTTAAAACCCAAGCCGATGCTGCTTATGCTGAATATCTCAAAGAAGTCTCTGAAAATTTCGCTAATTTTAGTTATCAAATTTTTTATACCCAAGAACAGGATCAGCGTTTAAATCAGAATCACGTTGATCAATTGCTTGCTTTAGATCAAACCACTGTTTATGCCTGTGGGCCATCTGGTTTTGCTGCATCAGCAGAAAGCCTGTTTAAAGATGCTGCTGCACTGCAAACAGAAGCTTTTAGCTTAAGCCCGTTTGGTACCGATGCCACAGAAACCGGCTTTATCAATGTCATCTTAACCAAATCAAATAAAACTGTTGCGATTCCAAAAGGACAATCGATTCTGGCTAGTCTTGAGCATCAAGGCATTAAACCAAATCATGGTTGTCGTATGGGTATTTGTAATAAATGTGCTTGTAACAAGGCGCAGGGCGCGACCAAAAATTTATTGAATGGTGCTGCCAATAATGAGCCAACACAGCTGTTAAAAATTTGTGTCAATTCAGCCCAGTCTGATCTTGTGATTGATCTATAAGAGAGTAATTGATTATGAACATGCCTGTTAAGATGGAATTTTTTAAAAATCCCAAAAATCGTGATTTAACTGCTGCAGAATTAGATGCTTTTGCTCGTGAGCTCGATCAAATCAAACAAGAAGTATTGGATGATTTAGGCGAGAAAGACGCTAAATATATTCGCCGTGTCTATTCCACGATTCGTTATAGCAGTATGGCTGGGCGTGCTTGTTTGTTTTTAGGTTGGTTCCCACCAGCATGGTTACTCGGCACAGGTTTATTAGGCTTTGCCAAAATCATGGAAAACATGGAGCTAGGTCATAATGTCATGCACGGGCAATACGACTGGATGAATGATCCTAAATTTAATGGTCAAACCTATGAATGGGACACGGTAGGGACTTCAGACAACTGGCGTCAAACCCATAACTATAAGCATCATACCTATACTAATGTAAAAGGCATGGATGATGATGTTGGTTATGGCGTATTCCGTTTATTTCCAGAACAACGTTGGTCAAAGTTCACTTTAATTCAGCCGATCTATATCGTGCCATTTAGTTTGTTGTTCCAATGGGGAGTGGCAATCCAAAATCTTGAATTGGGTAAAGTGCTGTATAAGCGTAAAACCATGGCTGAGTTCAAACAAGAGTGGCAGCCTGCACAAAAGAAAATTTTAAAGCAGATGTTTAAGGATTATGTATTCTTTCCTTTGATTGCGGGACCTGCTGCGATTCCTGTATTTACAGGCAACTTGGTTGCAAACGGGATTCGTAATGTGTGGACATTCAGTATTATTTTCTGTGGGCATTTTACCAAAGACGTGGAAGTATTCCCTAAAGCAATTTTAAAAGATGAAAGTCGTGGACATTGGTATATGCGCCAGATTCGCGGTTCATCAAATTTAACTGGCTCAGAGGCTTTTCATATTTTGACGGGACATTTGAGTCATCAAATCGAGCATCATTTGTTCCCTGATATTCCTGCACGCCGTTATCGTCAAGTTGCACCGAAAGTGCAGGCCGTGTGTGAAAAGTATGGTTTAAACTATAATAATGCCAGTTTTGTAAAGCAGTTTGGTGAAGTAGTCGGGCGTATTTTTAAATATGCGCTGCCATTTAAAAAATAAGCGAAAATGTTTGAAAAAAGCCCTGAATGAATTTGCTTCAGGGCTTTTTTATTTTATTTCTTTTTTTGGGAAATCCACATGGTAATGGCGGCATGGAAAACTTTTTCATTGTGCTGATCAAGCACATCAACATTGACTAAGTATTCTCCAGCCTGTTCCCAATCGTAGTTAGGCTCAGCAGGCGTGGCAATTGCAATCAGATCAGTTTCAGCTTTCTTTAAATATTCAACTGTCATGCCTTTCGGAATCCAGCGATGGCTTGAAGGAACGGTCACCTCGGTCATGGTACCGCCAGCAAGCTCGGCCATATTACACATCGCAATCGCATGTACCGTGCCAATATGATTGAGTACAGTACGTTTTTTCTTAATGCTGATTTTGCAAGAGTTGGGTTTTAGCTCCTCAAATAAAGGAGAAATACTACTGAAATAAGGTGCCTTTAAACAGAGCATACGGGTAAATGTCCATTTACCAGCAGGTAAGACAGATACTTTGTTCCATAAATCTAGAGTTGAGGCCATGATTAAACTTCCTATAACAGAATTAAATTCTTTTACAGAATATAATTCTGTTTACAAGTTATGGTCAAGTCATACACAATAGTTCCGATGATTGGTAAATATGATTAAACTATGCAAGCAGCCCAACAATTATTAGAACGTTTATATCCACAACGTAGGTCATTATTAAAACGACAGATTTTGTTGGATGCTTTGTCATGCTTTATTGAATATGGTTTGGAAACCACCAGTATTGAAATGATTCGGGAAAAATCTGACAGTAGTGTGGGGGCGATTTATCATCATTTTAAGAATAAAGATGGCATCGTTGCAGTATTGGTGTTTGCAGCTTTAGATGATCAAGCTCAGCTGCGTGATCAATATTTACAACAAGCAAAATCGCTTAAAGAACTGCTTTATGCGTTGATCTATAGTTATGTCGACTGGGTATCTGATCAGCCTAAATTTGCACAGTTTTTATTACTTGCCCATTTTAGTGTGCAGCAGGGTGAGTTTCGGCAACAATTACACGATAAAAATAAACTCAGAAATCAAAAGATTGTCAGCTATATTTCCAATTACGCAGATGCTAGTTTATTAAAATCAGTGCCAGCAGAGTTAATGATGTCTTTGGTCATTGGTGCAACAGAAAGCTATTGCCGCGCTTGGTTGTCTGAAAAAGTAATGACTAATCCCAGAGCATATCGTGAAACTTTGGCGCAAGCTGCTTGGGATTCATTACAACATTTAAGCAAAAATTAATAATCGAAAATGATCAGGATAATAGATGAAACCCATCAGTGAGAATCAAAAATATACAGGGGCGTGTTTGTGCGGGGCAGTGATTTTTAAATTAAATCTGAAAAAAATTAAAATGATGTATCGTTGCTATTGCAGCTTATGTCGTAAGCAGAGTGGAGCTACATCGAATGCTTCAACCTTTGTGCAGACAGAATTATTTCAGTGGCAGCAAGGCGAGCAGTTGATTCGAACCTATATCAAGGATACAGGCTTTAATAGTAGCTTCTGTACACAATGCGGTTCACCTGTACCGAACGCACTTGGTATTAATCCAAAGATCATGTGGGTTCCTTTAGGATTGATTCAGGAAGACTTTAGCCCAGAGCTTGAGTTAAATTTTTGTGTGAACTCTAAAGTGAGTTGGGCCGAAACTCATCAAAAAATTACTGAATTTGATGAGCTGCCGAATATGGTTGAATTGAAAAATTATTTTGAAATGAATTCGTAAAAAGCCGAACTTAACAGCTCGGCTTTTTTTATTTAGAAGTCAAACGAAGTCTGTAAATAATAAGTACGGGAAGGGCCAGCATAGATCCCGCCGACCTGATCAGATGAACGAGTGTAATATTCTTGATTGAATAGGTTTTTTACCCCCAATCCTACTTTTAATCCCGACAATGAGGTGTTGGTAAAGTCATAGGCAGCACGCATGCCAACAATGCCATAACCCGGAATATTACCATAACGTCCAGTAGCATCATCCTTACCAGCAGCAACTTGGCTAGATTGTGCATACACATTGGTGTTGAAGGTCCATTGATCATATTTGTAATCAATGCCTGCATTACCAATCCAGTTTGAATAGAAATCTAGGTCATTGCCTGAGTCTTGACCTGCCGATGCCGTTGCTTTGGTATAAGTGGTATTGGCATATACAGATACATTGGCTAAAGTATCGTTGATGGCCCCCAAGTTATATTTCAAACCCAGCTCTGCACCCTTATGTTTGGTTGCACCAAGATTTGTATAAGTCTGAGTCGCATCATCACGTTTGAGTTGATCTGCGAAATCAATATAAAACAGGGTAAACTCAAGTGATAAATAATCATCTAAATAATGTGTTCCGATTTCATAGTTATCTGCCTTTTCAGGGTTCAAGCCATTCATCGCCAGATACGCACCATTAGAATCAGTATTAGTCATCTGGCTATATTGGAAAGGAGCAAATGATTTGCCATAGTTGGCGAAAATGTTCCATTGCTCATTGGCCTTATACATAACCGCAAAGCTTGGAAGTAGGGAATCATAAGTCTTGCTGGCATTGACGCCATTTAAAACCGAATAATCACGATTGAGCTTGTACATGTTTTCATTGATTTTAATCCGCTCAAATCGAAGTCCTGGTGTGAGTGACCAAGCACCTAGATCGGTACGGTTATCGACATAGAATGCATGAGCCTCGGTATCACCATCGGCTTTGGTCCAACCATAAAAATCGCGTGGACCTGTATCATTGTTATAACTTGCACGATCAACCGATTCACGGCTGGTTTCTTTTAAATAGCGATAGCCGACAGACACTTCATTAAGTGTATTGCCAAGAGGGAATGCATGTGAATAGCGAGGCTCAATTGCGGTGACTTTATAATCACGCGGTGCAGTTTGATAGACGCTAGAACCAAGACGTTCTACACCAGCATCACGATAACTATCGAGGTGATAAGTTAAAACTTCAAAAGCATTATTGTCTTTTTTATAATTATATTTGAGTGAGATATCATTACGGTTGCCTTCCATATAGTCATGGTTACGTAACGACTGATATGGATTTTGAGCATACTGTGCAGGCGTTAAACCTCCAGGCATGTCGACCTTGGCTTCGTAACGATGTAGGTTTGCTTCGATACTTGAATAATCATCTAAAGCGTAACTGGCCTTTAAACGTAGATCATTGATATTTGAATAATCGTTTTGATCTCGATAACCATCGCCATTTACCCCAGAATAGAGCAAAGCTAGACCTAAGCCATTGTCTAGTGTGGTTCCAACAAAGAGGTTTGGATTGACTTTTAAATTGCCATTTTCAGCAATTTCTGTGGTCATGCCAATGTTCGCTGCAAAATGCTCTGGAATGCTGCGCGTATTAAAATTGATAATCCCACCGACGTTTTGTGGCCCAAAGCGGACAGAGCCAGCACCACGAACCACATCAATCGATTCCATATTGCCCAAGGTGGTAGGTGCTAAAGAAAGCTGTGGTTGTCCATAAGGTGCAACAGCTAAAGGGACACCATCGATCATCAGCTGCGAACGGGGTGAAAATCTTGAGACTAGACCACGAACACCGATACTTAAAGAGGCATCACTACCTGAAGTACCTGAATTCTCAGAAGCTTGAATGCCTGGAACCGTACGTAGGGCTTCTTTTACGGAAGTAATGCCACGTGCTTCTAATGCTTGCTGATCAACTACGGTACGGGCACCAGAATGATTTAAAACCTTTTTAGCATTGGCTTGTTCCAACCAGTTTCCTTCTGCTTGAATTGAAATTGTTGCTAGAGTTTGGGTTGTATTCGCTAGGTTATCTTCTGCAAATGTTGTCGTGGCAAAGCAACTGATCATTGTTGCGATTGCACAGCTCAAAGATGAGGGCTTAAATTTGGAGAAATTAAGAGGAGCAGAAATCGAGCATGTCATAAGTGGATTGCCGAATGGGATGAGGTGGAGGAGATATTTTGTGCTATTATTCTAATTGATTATAATTCTCATTTATAGTTATTGTTTAGAAAAACTAATTAAAATTTCACATAAAATATATAATTTTTTTTGTTAAGAAGTGAAATGTATTCGAATACATAGGTCAAAAGATTTTATTGGTTGTCTTAATGTATACGCTACATATGAAGGTAAAAAGCCGAACTTAACAGCTCGGCTTTTTTGTTTGATTTAAAAATCATAAGAGGTTTGTAAAAAGAAGGTTCGCGGTTGTCCCACGTACTTGCCCCCTGTGGCATCCGATGAGCGCGTATAATATTGCGTATCAAACACGTTCTTTACACCACCTGCAATTTTTAAGCCATTGAGCTGATTGCTAAAGTCATAACCTGCTCGTACCGCAAAGGTTGAATAACCAGGGATGTTACCCGTGCGACCATCAGCGGTTTCTTCAGTTTGATAAACATTACCTGAACCTGGTGCATATTGTTTAGACTGCGCGAACATATCTGCATTAACTGACCAATGATCAACTTGATATGCTATACCCAAATTACCTATATGACGTGAATAATAAGATAAGTCTTTACCTTCAAATTTTCCGGCTTCTGAGGTTGCTTTGGTAAAGGTGTAGTTTCCGTAAACTTTTAAACCTTCTAAAGCATCAGCGAGCTGACCAAAATCATAGCTGATTCCAGTTTCAACACCCTTATGACTGGTGGCACCTAAATTAGTCCAAATACCTGTACCGATATTATCAGGGCGTTCCAGCATTAATTCTTTGTCAAAATCTAAATAGAAGACGGTCAATTCAGCACTTAAACCATTGCCTAGATATTTGGTTCCGATCTCATAGTTTTTAGATTTTTCAGGATGTAATCCATCAAGGGTAGTAAAGGCTGTATTGGTGGTTTTATTTACCATCTGGGTAGTGACTAACTGGTTATATTGTTGTGGGCCAAACGAAACACCCGCATTGGCAAAAATATTCCAGTTTTCGTTGGCTTTGTAGAGTACGGATAAGCTTGGAAGGAATTCTTCGGATTTGATTTTTGGATAAACTGTATTGGTAACAACACCATCTTGATAAGCAGTGAAATCATTGTGTGTATCAATAGATTCAAAACGTACGCCAGGCGTAATCACCCAATTCGCGAGTCCAAATCGGTTGTCGATATAGACCGCATGTGCTTTAGTGCCACCATCACTGGTTGTATTCGGAATTCGATCACCTGGTGTACCAGTCAGGGTGCTATAAGGAACGGTGCGGCCTGAAAACTCGGAACTTTCTTCCTGTAAATAACGATAGCCGACAGTGACTTCGTTATCCATTCCAGCCCAACTATAGGCACGTGAATAACGTGGTTCAATGCCAAAATATTTATAATCGCGAGGAGAGTTACTGAGTATGTTGGTGCCTTTATTGCCAATGGACTCTAAGTCACTGGTACGAAAAGAATCGACGTAATAGCCCAACAGTTCAAAGTTATTCTGTTCATCTTTATGGCTGTATTTCACTGATACATCGGAACGACGGCCTGCGAAATAGTTGCGGCTTTGATTGGATTGATAAGGATTGTCTGCAAATTGTGCGGCAGTCAAACCTTCTGGCATTTCTCCTCGGCCTTCGTAATGATGCAGGTTGACTGCAATGGCATCCTGATCAGTCCATTGATAGGCGGTTTTTAACATGACATCATCAATATCAATTTTATTATTCGCTTCACGATAGCCATCACCTTTACTACCTGAATAAAGTAAGGCTAGCCCTAAACCATTATCGAGTGTTCCACCAATAAACAAATTCGGTGTGTATTTCAGTTGATCTGTACCTGTTGCGAACTCAGTAGTTAAGCCAACTGAACCTGAAAAGGCTTGTGGAATTGCACGAGTAGTAAAGTTAATGATTCCACCAACGTTTTGTGGCCCAAAACGAACGGAACCCGCACCGCGAACCACATCAACTGACTCAATATTACCCATCGAAACAGGGGCTAAAGACAATTGCGGTTGACCATATGGGGCAAAAGAGAGGGGTACGCCATCCATTAACACTGTAGAACGTGGTGATAAACGTGAAGCCAGTCCACGTACCCCAAGATTGAGCGAAACATCACTGCCACCAGTACCGTTGCTGTCCTGAACTTGTACGCCTGGAATTTGTTTTAACGCATCACGAATAGAGGTGGTTGCGATTTCATCTAATCGTTTGCGGTCTATAATGGTTCTAGCACCCGCATGCTGTTGTACTTTTTCTGCATTGGCATTTTCTAGCCAATTACCTTGTGCCTGAATTGAAATTGTTGCAAGTGTTTGCGTTTCATTCGGTTGTGCTTCATTGGCAAAAGCCGCATGTGATATGCCACTCAATGAAATGGCAATGGCTAGACTCAGGTAAGAGGGCTGAAATTTTATTAATGACGCAGCAGAACAGGATGCAGATTTCATAACAATGCCAAGTGCTGTAAATTTCCCGAATCTTAATCAGTTATTGCATGAAATGAAATAAGAACGATTATCACTTATAACTATAGGATAAGTTAAGTTGATTGTTTTTTTGCTAAAGATATTTTTGGCTATTTAAAAGTACAAAAAACCGTGCTTAAGCACGGTTTTTTGTTGCTGTCAGCGCTATTATTTAAATTGGATTGAACCATTGGCACTGACGGTGATTTTTGATTCACCTGCTGCCATATCCTGAGCAGGGGCTGCTTCTGCCATGGCAAATTTGGCCATGCCACCGCGCATCATCGGTTGTGGGAAGTAATTGCTGGTATTTAGGTTTAGGCTAACTAAATTGTATTGTGCTTTACTCCAAGCTTGAGTAATTGCTAGTGCACGTTGTTGAAAGTTCTTCGATGCTTCAATCATCAGCTCATTTTCAACTTTTTTACGCTGTTCATCAGACACGGTAAAGTTAATCGATTGAGTTTGGAAACTCTGTTGTAATTCACTGATGAGCTGGCTTGCTGCTTTAAAGTCTTTACTTTCCAGTTGGATTTCAGCGCGAGCGCGCCATTCCTTCAATTTATTACTGTCATTGTCATACACAGGGTAGGTACTTTGTGCACCTGTTTCGACTTTGACCTGTGAATATTTACGTGCAATCGCTTGCGCTTGATTCATCAGTTGGTTGATCTGATTTGAGAGTTCTGCAGGTTGCTTATTGCTTTTCTCAACATAAAGCACGGCACGCATTTCATCATTGGCAACCTGACGTGATGCATCCGCTTGGATATTCACAATGTTGTAGTTCAAGTTCTCAGTCTCGTGAGCAAAAAGGCTTGGGCTCAATGCAGCCCCGATCATTAATGTAGCAAGTGCTAAAGTACGCATAAAAATGTCCTTAGAATTTGGTATCGAAAATTTATTTTTACCAGTTCGATATTAAAAAGAACTGATGGCGAACTTCTGCATATTTTGTGGTGACTTTGTAAGAGATTAGCAGTGTTTTGCAACAGAAAAATAAAACAAAAAATATTTAAAATCAGTTTATTAAGTCTATTAATTTGACCATTTATCTAAAAACGCAAGTGGGATTAAAAAAAGCTTACTTTCTTTAGCTTGTCACATAGTATGATGATAATCCATCATAGTTATTGGAATGAAATATTTTTTCAATAATTTAGATGCATGTAAGACACAAAAAGTGTTTATTTTATTTCAAAATTAGGTATCATCTCGCTCCTAGTTGAAAGATATAAACAAGTGTCTGCACTAGATTCTAAAAAGCACCGAGTCAAACGACCGCAAGTCACCAGACTTATTTCTTTTACCCATATCAGAGATGGTAATTCGATATGAGCGTTACTTCCGTAAATCCTGCCGCTAATGCAACTAACGAATATTATCTGACTCGCCAAAGTCAGATGGAATCGAATGTTCGTAGTTATCCACGTAAATTACCGTTAGCGATAGCAAAAGCACAAGGCTGTTGGGTTACTGATGTTGAAGGTACAGAGTACCTTGATTGTTTAGCTGGGGCAGGAACATTGGCTTTGGGCCATAATCATCCTGCGGTGATTCAAAGTATTCAAGACACATTGGCAAGTGGTTTGCCATTGCATACTTTAGACTTAACGACTCCTTTAAAAGATGCGTTTACTGAAGCGCTTTTGGCTTATTTGCCAGGCGGTCAAGAAGAATATTGCCTACAGTTCTGTGGTCCATCTGGTGCAGATGGTACAGAAGCAGCGATTAAATTAGCGAAAACTTATACGGGTCGTAGCACAGTGATTAGTTTCTCTGGTGGCTACCATGGTATGACGCACGGCGCGCTTGCAATGACAGGAAACTTGTCAGCGAAGAACGCGGTCAATGGCTTAATGCCAGGCGTACAGTTTATGCCATACCCACATGAATATCGTTGCCCACTTGGTTTAGGTGGGGAAGCAGGTGTTGACGCTTTAACTTACTTCTTTGAAAACTTCATTGAAGATGTTGAAAGTGGTGTAACTAAGCCTGCAGCTGTGATCCTTGAAGCGATTCAAGGTGAAGGTGGTGTTGTTACTGCGCCAGTAAAATGGTTGCAAAAAATCCGTGAAGTGACTGAAAAGCACAACATCGTTTTAATCTTGGACGAAGTTCAAGCTGGTTTTGCACGTTCAGGTAAAATGTTTGCCTTTGAACATGCAGGAATCGAGCCTGATGTGGTGGTGATGTCTAAAGCGGTAGGTGGTAGTTTACCACTTGCAGTATTGGGTATTAAACGTAAGTTTGATGCTTGGCAGCCTGCAGGTCACACGGGTACTTTCCGTGGTAACCAACTTGCGATGGGTACAGGTTTAGCATCACTTCAAGTGATCAAAGAACAAAACCTTGCTCAAAATGCGCAAGAGCGTGGTGATTTCTTACAAGCAGAGTTCAAGAAACTTGCACAAGAATTCCCATGTATTGGTAACGTACGTGGTCGTGGTTTGATGATCGGTGTTGAGATCGTTGATGAGCGTAAACCTGCGGACCATATGGGTTCATTACCAGCTGATGCTCAATTGGCTGCTGCAATCCAGACTGCTTGTTTCAACAATAAATTATTGCTTGAAAAAGGCGGCCGTAACGGTACTGTAATTCGTTTACTTTGCCCGTTGATTATCAATCAAGAAGAGTGCGTAGAGGCGGTTGCTCGCTTCAAGAAAGCTGTTGCTGAAGCATTAAAAGCAGTACGAGGCTAATTCATGGTTGATTTTGCAGAACATCGTAAAGCGTTACTCTGCAATGATGCTCAATCTATTGCTGACTATCAGTCAGCAATGGGCGAGGCGGTAAATGCCGTTTCAGCATGGTTGCAAAATGATAAAATGTACACTGGTGGTAGCATTAAAGATTTGCGCGAAGCAATCTCTTTTGCACCTTCAAAAGAAGGTCTAGGTGTACAGCAATCATTACAACGTATGGTTGAGCTTTTCCTCAACAAAAGCTTAAAAGTACATCACCCGCATTCACTTGCACACTTACACTGCCCAACCATGGTGATGAGCCAGATTGCGGAAGTGTTGATCAATGCAACCAACCAATCGATGGACTCATGGGACCAAAGCCCAGCGGGTTCTTTGATGGAAGTTCAACTCATTGATTGGCTTCGCCAAAAAGTGGGCTATGGTGCAGGTCAAGCAGGTGTGTTCACATCTGGTGGTACACAATCAAACTTGATGGGTGTATTGCTGGCACGTGACTGGTGTATCTCGAAAAACTGGAAAGACGAAAATGGCAAGCCATGGTCGGTTCAGCGTGATGGTATCCCAGCAGAAGCAATGAAAAACGTCAAAGTCATTTGTTCTGAAAACGCACACTTCTCTGTGCAAAAGAATATGGCAATGATGGGCATGGGCTTCCAGTCTGTTGTCACTGTTCCTGTGAATGAAAATGCACAGATGGATGTTGATGCACTGGAAAAAACCATGGCGCATCTTCAGTCAGAAGGCAAAATCGTCGCGTGTGTTGTTGCAACAGCGGGTACGACGGATGCTGGTGCTATTGATCCACTTAAGAAAATCCGTGAAATTACCACGAAGTATGGTTCATGGATGCATATTGATGCAGCTTGGGGTGGCGCACTGATTCTTTCAAATGACCATCGCGCAATGTTGGATGGAATTGAATTATCAGACTCAATCACGCTTGATTTCCATAAACATTATTTCCAAAGCATTAGCTGTGGCGCTTTCTTGTTGAAAGACGAAGCAAACTATCGCTTTATGCATTATGAAGCAGAATATTTAAACTCTGCTTATGATGAAGAACATGGTGTACCTAACCTTGTGTCTAAATCATTACAAACGACCCGTCGTTTTGATGCATTGAAATTATGGATGACGGTTGAAGCATTAGGCGAAGAGCTTTATGGTTCAATGATTGATCATGGTGTGAAATTAACACGTGAAGTTGCAGATTATATTAAAGCAACAGCGGGTCTTGAATTGTTGGTTGAACCACAATTCGCTTCAGTCCTGTTCCGTGTCGTACCAGAAGCTTATCCTGCTGAATTTATCGATAGCTTGAACCAAAACGTGGCAGATGAATTGTTTGCTCGTGGTGAAGCGAATATTGGTGTAACTAAAGTGGGTAATGTTCAATCATTGAAGATGACTACTTTAAGCCCAGTTGCAACGCTTGAAAACGTTCAAAATCTGCTTGCACTTGTGTTGGCAGAAGCTGATCGTATTAAAGATGCAATTGCTGCTGGAACATATGTTCCAGCGATTGATTAATTTCAATCTGGCACAACCATTAAAATAAAAAAGAGGTCTGAATAGACCTCTTTTTTATTGCCTCTTGGAATTGAATATATAAATCAGCTAGGCGGCAAAAATAGGATTGAATCCCATTTTTCTTAGGAGTCGACGATACATACTTGAGCTACGGTCTGCTGGAAAATGTGCTTCCATCGATAAATCTAGGGGAAGATATTCAGGTTTTTGTGTTTCGACAATTAGGCGATCTTCTTCAAAAATTTGTAAATTGAATGCATAAGCATCCTCAACAGGTAAATCTTTATCATAATTACGGCAGATTGGTGCAAACAGGCGAGTTTTTCGCGCGCTTATTGGAGAGGCCGCATTCATGATCACCTGTTTGCTTTGATTCGGAAAATGAATGGTGAGCGTTGCTGTAAAAGGTAGGCTGATTTCAAAATGTCTGAGCCAGTTGAAATTGTTTTGCCCACGTTGCTCTGCACCAATCGGATAGCGTCCAACGCTGCTGATATAATCCGCATTGAATCCATAACTGGTTTCTGTGGTGCTATAGTCTGGCACTTCAACATCATCAGGATCGCCAAAGGTATCGGGATGCACCCAAGCAAAATGGGCGACATCAATAAACCCTTCCAGTTGTCGACCAGCAAAACAATTCAAATCTACAAAAGGACACACCAGTTGCTGGTAGTCTGAATGATCCCAGTACGGCATGTCAGGAATAACAGGTTTATCATCAGGGCGAGCTGTTAGACAACACCAGATTAATCCATATTTTTCAGTGGCAGCATAGGTTTTCAAATGAAAGCGATCAGATATTTTATGCTGTGGATGCGCTGGAATACGGTTGCATTTACCCTCAAGTCCAAAGCGTAATCCATGATAACGGCACACAATGCCTTGACCATCATGACGGCCTAAGCTGAGGGGGACACCACGATGTGGGCAAACATCTTTTGCAACAATCAGTTCATCTCCCATTTTATAGATGACCAATGGCATATCTAACAATGTGGCTGCTGTTGGTTGTTCTGAAATCTCACGGGCGAGCGCAATCGGGTACCAGTGTTGAGCAAGCAGCTGCCAATCATGCTCTGAAAAAGTCATATGTACGGGTAAATCTATAGGATTAAAGCTTGCGATTACTTTGCTGTTCATCTTTTTTATCTTCGGACTCATTTGCATTGAATATAACGAAGCTTGCCGTTCTAAGAAATTTCAATTAATTGAATGAAGTGTCGTAACTTTTAGAACACTAAAGCAGAGCTAAAATTTTTGATGTGATGTTTGGAGATCAGACGGGATTGTAGAAGGGCGTGCCTTTGACTTGCTGTATACATGGATCATGTCTAGAGCGTGTACGATGGTTTTTTATGATGGCAAGGTAGAAAATTGTCGCTGTTCTGCACAAACTGTGCATTTTTAATCTAAACCAGAAATAATTATGCATAAACTGTGATGCACAAATTCCATATTGTAGTGATAGATGCTCAATATTTTGATGGATAGATGTCATCACTTTTGCACTTGACCTAGAGCTGAGCTCGGATCAGGCAAAACATCATGATTACAATGAATAGAAGGAACAAGGCATGCAACACTTGAATATGCAAAACCAATTTAAACTTATTATTAACGGTCAATCTTGTCTCGGTGAAGCAGGCGAACTTGAGATTATCAATCCTGCAACAGCTGCCGTTGCAGCAAAATGTGCACAGGCATCGATTGCACAGGTGAATCAAGCAATCGATGCAGCAAAGCAAGCTTTTGGAAGCTGGCAACGCAGTTCTCATGAGGAACGCAAAAGCATACTGAATAAGATTGCGGATGGGATTGAACAACATGCCGAAACTTTGGCAGAGTTGATTGTACTTGAGCAAGGCAAACCATTGGCATTGGCACAAATGGAAGTGCAGGGTGCGATTGGCTGGACACGTTATACCGCAAGTTTAGAAATGCCAGTTAATATTATTGAAGACAGTGAACAGAAACGGATTGAACGTCATTATCAGCCTTTAGGTGTGGTGGCGTCGATTACACCGTGGAACTGGCCTTTGATGATTGCGGTGTGGCATATCATGCCTGCCTTACGTGCAGGTAATGTGGTGATTAATAAACCATCTGAATTTACCCCCTTAGCGACTTTAAAACTCTGTGAAATCATTCAGCAAGAAGTCCCAGCGGGTGTAATTTCGATTGTTGTCGGTAATGGTGAAATTGGTGAGGCATTATCGAGTCACCCCGATATCGCAAAGGTGGTTTTTACAGGTTCGACCAAAACAGGTCAGCACATTATGTCGGGTGCGGTAAAAACCTTAAAACATTTGACCCTAGAATTAGGTGGTAATGATGCGGGGATTGTTTTACCTGATGCCGATCTAGATCAAATAGCCAAGCGAATATTTAATGTGGCATTTCTAAATGCTGGACAAACCTGCGCTGCATTAAAACGCTTATATGTGCACGAAAGCCAATATGACGTGCTAGCACAAAAGTTGGCTGATATTGCCAATGCCCAAAATGTTGGAGATGGCATGGCTGCAGAGACTACATTTGGTCCTGTGCAAAATCAGCTGCAATATCAGAAAGTAAAAGCTTTAATTGCCGATGCGCTTGCGCAAGGCGCCAAGGCATTGTCAGGTGATCAGATGGTACCTGAGCAAGGCTATTTTATTGCACCAACGATTTTAACTGGACTGGATGAAAGTTGCCGAGTGGTACAAGAGGAGCAGTTTGGTCCAGTGTTACCAATTCTAAAATATCGTGATATTGATGATGCAATTGCACGGGCCAATGCCAGTGAATTTGGATTAGGCGGTTCAATCTGGTCTTCTGATTTAAAAGCCGCACAGTTCTACGCTGCTCAATTACAATGTGGTACGGCATGGGTCAATACCCATGCAGAGATTGTTCCACATGCACCGTTTGGCGGTTGGAAAATGTCAGGCGTTGGTGCTGAGTTTGGTATGGAAGGTTTGCTAGAGAATACCGTTGGACAAACTGTGCATATCAATAAAACTTAAACCTTCATATTTTTAAGGCGGATCTAATATCCGCCTTTTTCTTTTTATGCATGGTGCTGCTTAAAACTAGGTTTAAGTGGCTGGATGGTAGCTGTGACCCTTGGGTTTGCTGATGAAGTGATTCTGTTCTTTGATTTTTTTTAACACGATGTAAGATTTTATATGCCCAATAAATCCATAAGAAAGCAGCCGTTCTGTCACAAATTGGGAAAGTTGTTCCAAATTTTCTGCGACGACTTTTAGGATAAAATCTGCATCGCCACTGATTGAAAAAGCATCTTGAATATTATCCTCAGCTTCAATTAAGTCCTGAAAGGCCTGTTGTGACTTTGCCTCGTGAATACGTAAGTTAATGTGGATCATCGCGGTAACCTCCAAGCCTAAAGCTTGTTGGTGGATGCGGGCAGCATAACCCAAGATCACGCCTTTTTGCTCCAGTAACTGTCGTCTTCTTGAACATTGTGAGGCCGATAAACCGATTAAATCTCCAACTTCCTGATTGGTGAGCCGTCCATTCTTTTGTAGGGCCTGAATGATTTGCCAGTCGAACTTATCCATTGCATAAAATCCTTTTATGATACACAAATATTGTATTTTTATTAAAATGCGTTTTTATTATGCACGAAATTTAATAGGTAGATGAAATATTATTTTTCTATGGAATAAAAAATTGACTTGAAAGGATGTAGAGCAATGTTCATAGAAATCGGTGACTTTTTAAATCTTCGTCTAAAACAAATGGGTATCCAACATCTGTTTGGTGTACCTGGTGATTTTAACCTTTCTTATCTCGAACAAGTTGAGGCGGATGCCCAACTCGAATTTATTGGTAATTGTAATGAATTAAATGCGGCTTATGCTGCTGACGGTTATGCACGAATCAACGGTTTTGCTGCTTTGACAACGACCTATGGGGTCGGTGATTTAAGTGCGATTAATGGTATTGCAGGTGCTTATGCTGAGAATGTGCCAGTGGTGCATATTTCAGGGATTCCACCTTTACATGTAGTTCAGAAAGGAACTCTAGTTCATCACACTCTGGTCGATGGTAACTACGACAACATCATGAACTGCATGAAAGAGTTCACGGTTGCACAGACCCGTTTAACACCAGCCAATGCCGCCTCTGAAATTGACCGTGTGTTACGTCAATGTTTCCTTGAACGTCGACCTGTACATATCCAGTTGGCATCGGATATTACTCACGTCAAAATTGAAGTGACAGATCGTTCACTCGATTTATCTTATCCAAGGGTTGAGCCAGAGCTGTTACAAAGCGCAGTCACTAAACTGTGTGAGGTGATTGCGCAAGCCAAGCAGCCAGCGCTGCTGATTGATAATGAAGCCTCTGTTTTTGGGATTACCTCGCTACTGGATGATTTATCCAAAAAATGTTCGATTCCTTTTGCCAGTATGCTGACCGCTAAAAATATTATGGATGAGGGTTCACCGCGTTATGTGGGAACTTATGTCGGTGGAGCAAGCCAGCCACATGTCCGCAGTACCATTGAGCAATCGGACTGCCTGATTGGCATCGGTGTGCGTTTTACCGATGTGGGGACAGGTGTATTTACCCATCAAATTGCCACTGAAAATTACATTGAAATTAAACCGTATGCATTAACGATTTTTGGACAGGATTTTCTAGGTATTGAAATTGGGCAATTGTTGGTGGAACTGAATAAGAAGGTTGCACCACGTAAGTTAAGCAAGCCAATGTTGGAAAAACAGCCTTCGACGATTGTAGATGTTCCTGAACAGCAAGCATTGAGTCAGGATGTTTTGTGGAATGCTATTTCAGGTTTTCTAAAAGAAGATGATGTGATTATTGGTGAAGTTGGAACATCTAATTCTGCTTTGGCCGGTTTAAAGCTACCTGCAACCGCTAAATATATTGCACAACCACTGTGGGGCTCGATTGGTTATACCTTGCCAGCATTACTTGGTAGTTTGTTGGCTGCACCTGAACGCCGCCAAATCTTATTTATTGGTGATGGTTCATTTCAGCTTACCGTACAGGAGCTTTCAACCATTATCCGTCATGACCTCAAGCCGATTATTTTCTTACTCAATAATGGTGGTTATACCATTGAACGTTTGATCATGGGAGAGAATGCCGCTTATAACGATGTGCAAAATTGGAAATATGCCGAAATTCCAAATGTCTTTAATGGCACGAAAGCCTATAAAAGTTGTGTGATAGAAACCGCAGGTCAACTTAAACAAACCTTGGATAGTATCGACCAGTTCGATGGTCTGACCTTTATCGAATTAAAGCTACCAGCCATGGATGCACCCCTCAGTCTGAAAAAATTTGCGTCAGTGATTGCACGTTTTGATTATGGCGATCGAGGCTATGAAATCTTAAAACAACGTTCCCAATCATTACCCAGTAAAAAAGTAATTTCCTTCTGAAGAGAAGGGCGTTGGAAAATCTTCAAATTTATAAATTGATAAGAGAGCGGATCAGATTCGGAGCTTCATGCTGAGCTTCGAATCATACGCTGTATAAAAGGTGTACAGGATGTGACACACACATTGGAGATAAAGTGATGGATGTAAACAATAAACATGAGTTAAAACAAGGATTGTCCAATCGACATATCCAGCTGATAGCACTTGGTGGTGCGATTGGTACAGGATTATTTTTGGGGCTTTCACAAACCATCAAACTGGCAGGACCTTCTATATTATTGGGCTATGCGATTGCAGGTGTGATTGCTTTTTTAATCATGCGTCATCTAGGTGAAATGGTGGTTGAAGAACCCGTCAGTGGTTCATTTAGTTATTTTGCCAATAAGTACTGGGGCCGCATGGCTGGCTTTATGTCGGGTTGGAATTATTGGGTGCTGTATGTGTTGGTCAGTATGGCTGAACTCAGTGCCATTGGAACCTTCATCCATTTTTGGTGGCCAGATGTTCCAACATGGCTGACAGCCTTGGTATTCTTTATTTTGCTGAATGCGATCAATTTGGTCAATGTTCGCTTTTTTGGTGAATCGGAATTTCTATTTTCCTGCATCAAGATTGTTGCAATTTTAAGCATGATTGGCTTTGGTGCATATTTATTGCTTTCTGGTTCTGCGGGTCCGCAGGCGGGTATTGCCAATTTATGGCAGCACGGTGGTTTTTTCCCGCACGGCACGCATGGCTTTATTATGGCATTAGCTGTAATTATGTTTGCTTTTGGTGGGCTTGAATTAATCGGGATTGCAGCGGCAGAAACTAAAAAACCAGAAACCACGATTCCTAAGGCGGTCAATCAGATTGTGTACCGTATTTTGATTTTTTATATCGGTGCGATCGGGATTCTCTTATGTCTTTATCCATGGAACATGGTAGCAGAAGGTGGTAGCCCTTTTGTCTTGATCTTCCAGTCTTTAAATAGCAATGGCGTTGCCAACGTTTTAAATTTCGTGGTTTTGATCGCAGCCGTTTCTGTTTATAACAGTTGTATTTACTGTAATAGCCGCATGTTGCATGGATTAGCTGAACAAGGCAATGCACCTGCGATACTAAAAAAAGTGAATGCGCGTGGTATTCCTGTACCTGCTGCGATTGTCTCGGCTTCAATTACGGCCGTTTGTGTAGTGGTTAATTATCTGATCCCTGGCAAAGCTTTCGAACTATTTATGATGCTGGTTGTGGCGGCATTGGTGATTAACTGGCTGATGATTTCAGTGACACATTTGAAATTTAATAAAGCAATGCAGTTAAAGCGACATCAAACCAAGTTTAAAAGTATCTTAAGTCCATGGAGTAATTATTTAACCATTAGTTTTGTCTGTTTTATTTTGATCATTATGGCAATGACACCAGATATGCGCATAGCTGTGATGATGGTACCACTGTGGTTGGGTGGTTTAGCTTTAGTCTATGTATTGAAGTATCGTAAAAAAGTGGTAATTGCTACAGAGATTCAGCCGAATCTTTGAATCTGATAAAACATAAAAAGAGCCCAAATTTAAGGCTCTTTTTATTTTAAAAAGACTTAGAACTGAATAATGCGAGTTATTTTTAAAAATGCTCATTTTTGTCAAAGATTAGGTTCTTCTTCAATAAATTATCGTTATTAGAAAATGAGAAAAATAAAGATGAGTAATCAATGACCAGCATTAACAAGCTTTATAAGGCAATTCCATCATGCGTTGGATCAACCAATAATATAGGCAGATTGGTCTTTCCCAGCAGAATATGCACTTAAACCTGAACATTGTATGCAGCAATGTAGTTGGAGCCGCTATGGCATTATTATGCCCGACCTACCGTATCCACATCATTTTTTTACGTTTCTGTCGATTATGAGTTCAACGGCAGTACTGACAACTGAAGCTGATCCACTGTTACAGACTCGCTTTGGACAGAATGCCATGATTGTGACAGAGGCTGCTGCGAAAATGGTATGACATGTTTAGAGCTATTTAGTTCCTAAAAGTTCCTAGGTTTATTCATTATTTAGAAGGGCGGAAATTTATCCTGTACGAGATTAAGTTTTAGACCATGTTCTAAGTAGGCTTTTAAGCTATCCAGTACTGTTGTGAAACCGCCAGTACTATCAATAATAAAAGAAATCAGTTCATCGCCTTGAAAAGGGATGTTGTAGTTCTGAATCCTGACATAAGTTTGGTTGTCGTTTAAAGCTTCAAAGATGAAATCAACCGTACTGCTCGGTTCGCCCCACTGAATTTGAATCAATTCATTGGAAATGATTTTGGTCACCTTTACTTTTGCTGAAACTTGATATTTTTCCCATGTCCATTCAACGGTTTTTCCTTGTTCTAGCTTTCCTGTAGCTGAACTAAACCAAAACTTTGAGGTGATTTCTGGATCAATAAATGCTTCAAAAGTGCTGTGAATCGGTTTACGAATCAGCATTTGTGTTTCAATGATGACAGGATTTAGCATTATATCTGTTCTTTTCGATAGGGAATTGTCATAAAACATATATAAACTGGTTGCTCTACCCAAGAAGCTTTTTGTTAAGCAGAATCAGCGGGGGGCTTTTAAATTTTATAAAATTCAATATCTAAAAGTTATTTTCTTAGTGTAATCGAGTTCCGAGCTGCAAAAAATACAGCAGAAAATATGACTTTATGACCAATAATTTTCTAAAAAATGACTCGAATAATTGACCATCACAAAAGCGTCATAAAGTTGTCACTTAATTGTCATATTATCTGCTCAAAATGCAGTTAACCAAAGTACAACACTTAAATAGAAAAGAGTTGTAAATCAAATTGCATAAATGAGAGAAAACAGAATGCGCTTAAATCCACGTCACATCGCAATTGCATTAGCTGTATCTGGGGCAACTGTAGCAACGACTGCAAATGCAGCTCGTGATACGATTCAAATTGCTGGTTCATCTACTGTATTACCGTTTGCAAGTATTGTTGCTGAAGAGTTTGGCAACACATTCCCACAGTTCAAAGCACCCGTTGTTGGTTCAGGTGGTACGGGTGGTGGTTTGAAGCAATTCTGTCAAGGTGTAGGTGATAACACTATCGACATCGCAAATGCTTCTCGTCAAATTAAAGACACAGAGCTTGATGCATGTAAAAAATCTGGCGTAAACCAAGTACAAGAAATTAAAGTCGGTTATGACGGCATCGTATTTGCATCAAACGTTAAAAAAGCAGCATATAAATTAAAACCAGTACATGTATTTACTGCATTATCTGCACAATTGCCTTCAAATGGTAAATTAGTTCCAAACCCATATACCACTTGGAACCAAATTGATAAATCATTACCAAATGAACCAATTACTTTAGTTATTCCTGCATCTAACCACGGTACGCGTGAAGTGTTCCAAGAGAAAATGGTTGATGCTGGTTGTGAAGCATTTGATTACTACAAAGCTTTAAGCAAAGATGATCAAAAGAAAGCATGTTCAACTTTCCGTAAAGATGGCCGTGTGATTGAAATTGCGGGTGACTATACTGAAACTTTAGCTCGCTTGAAGACTTCTCCAAACGCAGTGGGTGTATTTGGTCTAGGTTTCTATGATTCAAACCGTGATAAATTACGTGTAGCAACTGTAAATGGCGTGACTCCATCTGAGAAAACGGTATTAGATGGTAGCTACCTTGTTTCACGTCCATTGTTCTTCTACGTGAAAGGCGAGCACTTGAAATCAATCAAAGGCTTACCACAATATACAGAATTCTTCTTAAACAAGAAAATTTCTGGTAAAGGTTCTAAATTAGAAAAAGCTGGTTTGATTCCTTTAAGCGACAAAGAGCGCGCAAAAATCCTAGCTGATTTTAAAGCTGGTAAATCAGTTAAGTAATATTGTTAAAAGGGAGGCTGGTGAGACGTTGGATCATCAGCCTTTTTGTCTAGCTAAGTTTTTTCAAATCATGAAAATTGAGAAAACAGTGGAGATTACATGAATCTGCTACTTATCGGTGTGTTATTAGCCCTTGTGGCAATTGCATATCAAATCGGGCTGAGCAAAAGCCGTAACCTAGCAGGTAAGGGAAATAACTCAGCAGCACTACATTCTCGTCCAGGATATTATGGGGCGTTGGTTGCTTTGTGGTGTGGTATTCCTGCTTTTTTAATTTTGATTATTTGGAACTTGGTTGAACCAAGTATTTTACAACATATTATTTTTAATAATATTCCTGCATCTGTGAGTTCAACTTTAGATGCGGCAGGTCGTGATGTTTTAACCAGTCGTGTACAAGCGATTGCATCTGGTTTTGGGGTAACAGATCAGCCAGCAGCATATGAAGTTGCAGCAGCACAACAACTTGCTAAATTCCAAACGATTGGATCTTTTGCAAAACTTGCAGTGGTGATTAGTGCAGGATTAGCAGGTTTAGTTTGGGCAAAACGCCATGTCAGCCAGCAATTCCGTGCACGTAACCAAGTCGAAAAAACCATTAATGTTGCTTTGATTCTGTGTTCAGGTGTCGCAATCTTGACAACAATCGGTATTGTTTTATCGATGTTGAAAGAGGCGCTACACTTTTTCCATTTTGTGAGCCCAGTTGATTTCTTTTTTGGTACTGAATGGAACCCGGGTTTTAGCACATCAGGAAATGCAGAAGGTAGTTACGGTATCTTACCGTTAATCTGGGGTACCTTGATGGTGAGTGGTATCGCATTGTTGGTTGCGGTGCCGATTGGTTTGTTGGTCGCGATTTATTTGGCTGAATATGCATCGCCAAGTTTACGTTCTTGGGCAAAACCTGCGATTGAGGTTTTGGCGGGGATTCCAACGATCGTTTATGGCGTATTCGCTTTAATGGTTATTGGCCCATTCTTTAAAATTGTGGGTGAAAGTGTTGGTATCAATATTAATGCGACCAGCGCTCTAACAGCAGGTTTTGTAATGGGAATTATGATTATCCCATTCGTTTCCTCATTATCCGATGACATCATTACTCAGGTACCTCGCGCATTACGTGATGGTTCTTTGGGCTTAGGTGCAACGAAATCAGAAACTATTCGTCAAGTGGTTCTGCCAGCTGCCTTACCAGGGATTACTGGTGCATTTTTGCTTGCCGTATCCCGTGCCGTAGGTGAGACCATGATTGTGGTGCTTGCAGCAGGGAACAGTCCATTGTTGCATGCAAATCCATTTGAAGCAGTTTCGACAGTAACCGTCACGATTGTGAAGCAATTAACAGGGGATACTGACTTTGCGAGCCCACAAGCACTGGTGGCATTTGCCCTTGGTTTAACCTTGTTTGTGATTACTTTGGGTCTAAACATTATTGCACTGTACATCGTGCGTAAATATCGTGAGCAATACGAATGAGTTCATCAAATACATCTCCTCTGGATCCGAAGTTATTGGATCCTCAAGTAGCTGCTGAACAACGTGAGCAGCGTAAAAGAAAGATTCAAAGTTCTTTGGCCAAGCGTCATCGTAAGGAAAAAACGTTTCGCTTTGCAGGTATCTCAGCGGTTGTGATCGCTCTCGCATTTGTTGCCTTATTGTTCGGCAGTATTTTGGCAAAAGGTCTACCGTCCTTCTGGCAAAGCAGTATTACTGTTCCTGTTTTTTTTGATCCAGCGATCATCAATGTTGGGGCGAAGCCAAAACAAACAGCAGGTGAAACCCCAGCTCACTTCGAAGAGCGCATGGTCGCTTGGCAAACTGAAATGGGTATGGTGGATTGGGATGCCTTGATCGTAAATGGAATCGTTGCTAAAAATAAAGCATTAGAGTCTCAACGTGATTATCTAAGCAGTTTATATACCAGTTCTGAAGCATACCGTTTGCGTGATATGGTGCTTAAAAACCCTGCGCTGATTGGAAGCAAAGAAGAGATCAAATTTTTAGCAGATGCCAATGTTGATGTATGGTTAGCGGGTAATATTGATCGTAGTCTGCCTGATGATCAGCAACAACTTGAACCAGAAGTACGCCAACTTGCAGATCAGTTAAAGGCGGAAGGAATTATTAAAAGTACCTTCAATACCAACTTGTTCTTTAGTCCAGACTCTCGTAGTTCACCAGCAACCAGTGGTTTAGCAGGCGCATTCATGGGTTCATTATTCATGATGATGATCGTGATCGTGATCTCGATACCAATCGGTGTTGCCAGTGCAATTTATCTTGAAGAGTTTGCACCAAAAAACATGATGACTGACATTATTGAAGTCAACATTAACAACTTGGCCGCGGTTCCTTCGATTGTATTTGGTTTATTGGGTGCTGCAATCTTTATTGCTTGGATGCAGCTACCATTATCAGCACCCTTAGTCGGTGGTTTGGTTCTGAGTTTAATGACATTGCCGACCGTGATTATCACGACACGTGCATCGTTAAAAGCAGTTCCACCTTCGATTCGTCAAGCCGCGTTAGGTTTAGGTGCATCGAAAGTACAAACCATTTTTCATCATGTATTACCGTTGGCATTACCTGGCATTATGACAGGTGCGATCATCGGGGTTGCACATGCATTGGGTGAAACTGCACCGTTGCTTTTAATCGGTATGAGCGCTTTCGTTGCTAGTGTTCCGACTACACCTTTAGATCAAGCGACTGCATTACCTGTACAGGTTTATTTATGGCAAGGTAATGAATTACGTAACTTCTTTGAAGGACGTACTGCAGCAGCGATTATTGTTTTACTGGCATTAATGATTGGTTTGAACAGCCTTGCCATTTGGCTCCGTAAGAAATTTGAAGTGCGTTGGTAATTGAGGAGAGTACAATGAATACGATTGATATTATGAACGCCGTAGAAAAGGATAAATCAGTGAATCCACAGCAAACAGAATTTACGTCATCTGAAGCGCAAGTTCAGCAATCAAATACTGCATTTGTCTCTCAGTTTGAAACGGCTTCTTCAAATAAAAAGCCAAAAACGAGTGAAGTGAAAATCAGTACTAAGGATGTTCATGTTTACTATGGCGAAACTGAGGCAATCAAAGGAATTGACCTTGATGTTTACCAGAATGAAGTGATTGCATTCATTGGTCCATCAGGTTGTGGTAAGTCGACATTCTTGCGTACTTTAAACCGCATGAATGACACCATTGATAGCTGTCGTGTGACGGGTAAAGTGACTTTAGATAATCAAGATATCTACGATCCAAACCTTGATGTGGTATTGCTACGTGCTCAAGTCGGCATGGTTTTCCAAAAGCCAAACCCATTCCCGAAATCAATTTTTGACAATGTTGCTTATGGCCCTAAATTACATGGTCTGGCACGTGATAAATATGATTTAGAAGAAATCGTGGAAAATAGTTTGCGTAAAGCAGGTTTATGGGATGAAGTTAAAGATCGTCTGAGTCAACCAGGTACAGGCCTCTCAGGTGGTCAGCAACAGCGTTTATGTATTGCACGTACCATTGCGGTGAGCCCAGAAGTGATCTTGATGGATGAACCATGTTCGGCACTCGATCCAATTGCGACAGCAAAAATTGAGGAATTAATTTCCGAGTTGTCTGAGCAGTTCACGATTGCAATCGTAACCCACTCTATGCAGCAAGCGGCACGTGTCTCTGACCGTACGGCTTACTTCCATTTGGGTGACTTAATTGAAGTAAACTCGACTGAAAAAGTGTTTACCCAACCTGATCATCAGTTGACTGAAGCCTATATCACAGGTCGTTTTGGTTAATTTTTTGATCAAATAAAAATAAGAGCCTTCGGGCTCTTTTTTGTTTATATAAATGAAAATGAATCTATTTTGCAAAATCGCTATTGAATTTTTATTGAGCAGACCACATCTTAGAACAATAATGCCGAACTTATAGAGCACATACTTCATGTTATTCCATTTACCTAAGTTTCCTGCTGAAATTCGTATCAGTCATCTCAACGCGCGTGTGAATGAACAAAGAAAAAGAATCGCGCAAAGCACAGCATCTCGTTTGGAATTATTACAACTCCTTCAACAACTTGCTAAAGAAGCAAAAATTCGTAAAAAGAATGACCAAAAAATCTATGTACTCGACTTTAAAGGTGATGTGCAAGCTTCTGCGGTCGATACCATTCGTGAAGAGATCACTCTGATTTTAGCTACGGCTAAAGCAGGGCATGATCGTGTGGTCGTACGTTTAGAAAGTCCTGGTGGAATGGTACATGGCTATGGTCTAGCAGCGGCTCAATTAGTGCGTTTACGTGATGCAGGCTTTAATGTCACCATCTGTGTCGATAAAGTTGCAGCAAGCGGTGGTTATATGATGGCGTGTATTGCCAATGAAATTATTTCTGCACCTTTTGCTGTAGTGGGTTCGATTGGTGTCGTTGCACAAGTGCCAAACTTTAATCGTTTGTTAAAACAATATAATGTCGATTTTGAACTTTATACCGCAGGTGAATACAAGCGTACTGTGACGATGTTTGGTGAAAATACCCCAGAAGGTAAGGCCAAGTTTGAAGAAGAGCTGCAACAAACCCATTCTCTATTTAAGCACTTCGTTGAAAAATATCGCCCACAATTAGATGTTGCAAAAGTGGCAACAGGTGAGCATTGGTATGGTGAAGATGCACGTCAGCTTAACTTGGTTGATAAGTTACAGACCTCTGATGAGTACTTATTAAGTTTATTACCAAAGCATGATATTTATGTGATTAATACCCGTAAACGCCCAACCTTTGGTGAAAAATTAGGCTTGCAAGCAGCACAAATGGCGGAGAGTTTGATTCCTGCAGTCATGGGTAAAATTACTGATAGTCTTGCAAAAGCAAATAGCACATTGGTACAAATGCGAGATCCTAAATTTTAAGTATTTCATTCAATTGCTCTTTTAAAAACCAGCCTATATGGCTGGTTTTTTCTGATTCATATTTATGACTTTTTATCCTAGATAATATTAATATTTGAACATTTGGTTAATTAAAAAACATGACAAAACTTATGATCGAAGAGATTGTAGTCATATCGATCATTTGATATTTTATTTGCAAGATGAATTACTTAATTATTCATTAATCTAAGAATGACTTAAAAATATAATTGATAAGTGAGCATAATAATGACAAGAGTCGTTGTTTTTTCAAAGAAAAACTCAAATATTCTACAAGATGCACAATTGAAAAGTGTGGTTTTAAACCAACCTTCAATCGTGCAAATTGGCGTAAATCAGGCGGATATTAAATCAATTATCAAGCAAGGTAATGATCTTGTCATTACATTAAAAAATGGTGAAAAGATTGTTGTTAGTGGTTTTTATAGTGATGCCAATCTGACTGAACATAGTTTGGCAATTTCTAAAACAGAAGGTTCCTATGCAATCGCTGAATTTGATGATTCAGGCAAATTTGTAGGTTATTCATCAGCGACCTCACTGGCGCAATTTGCTTATACCGAGCCAGTTACACAAGCGATGCCTGTTCAAACTACGGAGAATGATTTAGGCATTAGTAAATCACAATTATGGAAAGTCGGTTTAGCTGCTTTAGTTGCTGAAGGCACGTATTTGTGGGCCGTCAAAGATGACGATAAAGATGATAAAAATAAGAGTGATAACAAGCCAATAGATATAACCCCACCTGCAATTAAAGCCACAATAGCAACTGATGATTCGCAAATGATCACTGTAAAAACAGAGGCAAATGTTAGAATCGAAATTAAAGATTCAACAGGGAAAATACTTGCAACGGGACAAGCGGATGCTCAGGGAAATTACACCTTTAAATTACCCCAGCCCTTGCCAGCAGGTGAAAAAGTTACGGTAACGGCAATCGATAGTGCTGGAAATGCTGCGAAGAGTGAAGTTGTTGGAAATAAAGATGTGACCCCACCTGATGCACCAATGGCACAATTGAATGCTGATGGTACGATTGTCTCTGGTAAGACTGAAGCGAATGCTAAAGTGTCGGTTTACGATGCTGATGGGAAATTACTTGGTACCGTTACCGCAAATAAAGAAGGTCTATACTCAATTAAAGTTTCACCTGCATTAACCAGTGACAAGGGAGGAACAGTGATTGCTCAAGATGCAGCAGGGAATAAATCCACTCCATCTAAAGTCATTGCTGGAAAAGATACTTTGCCACCTGACCAACCTTTGGTCGATGTAAATAAAGAGGGGACTTCCATTCAAGGTCGGGCTGAAGCTAATAGCAAAGTACAGATAAAAGATGCTGATGGAAAAGTGATTGGCAGTGGAACTGCGGATGCGCAAGGCAAATTTCAAATTACGCTTTCACCCGCATTAACCGCAGATAAAAAAGCTTCAATCATTATTGAAGATGCGGCAGGAAACCAATCCAAACCACTTGAGATCAGCGCAGGGAAAGACACCATTGCACCAGACAAAGCCTTAGTTCAAATCAATGCGGCAGGAGACTCAGTTACGGGGATTGCCGAAGCAAACAGTAAGATAGAAATTAAAAGTGCGAATGGAAAGACAGTATTGGGCACAGGTACAGCAGATGCTAATGGAAAATTTACCATTCCAATAAACCCTATTTTGACTGATAAAAATATCGGTAAAGTTTATGTTGTGGATGCGGCAGGTAACCGCTCTGAGGCAACGGATGTAATCGGTACCAAAGATACGATTGCCCCAAATAGTCCAGTCTTGCAAAAAGTAATAGATGATGTTGGAGCAGTAAAAGGGGCGATTGCAGCGGGTAGCGATACTGATGACAGCAAACCAAAATTAGAAGGTACGGGGGAAGCAAAAGCAGTACTTACGATTTATGATAATGGGCAACCTATAGGCACTGTTACTGTAGGTGATAATGGAAACTGGAGTTTTGAAATTACGAAAGATTTAGGGTTGGGAACACATAAAATTACGTTGACTCAGACTGATGCTGCTGGAAATATTAGTGAAATGAGTAGTGCATTTAGCTTTAATGTGGTCGCGCCTGTAGTGAAAGCATCTTTGGCAGATGCGATTGATCTGAATACCTTACCAACCCGACAAGCTGAACCAACGTCTGAATCTGCCGTTATGGAAAAGCCAGATTTAAATGAATTGTTAGCACCTTCAAATCAGTCCTCAAATCAATTAGATCGCATTTTAGATCAATTGCTTGTAGGTCAAACAATTGCAACTGTAGTGAACAACTCTGGCAATTCTGATTCAGCCAATCTTGATTACCCACAAAGTATCAAAGCTGATCCATTAGATCAGCTTACTGTATTGCAGCACTCTATTATTTAATAGACATTGTGAACAAAAGAACGCTTATTTTTGAATAAGCGTTTTTTCTTTGAGGAGTTGAATGAAACCGATCAGAATTGCTCCGACAGTAGCGAGGAACATGTCTTTGTGAGCATCCCAAATATCACCTTGTTGACCATTATAGTTCTCGGCATCTTCAGGTGATAAACCAATTGCAATCCACCACTCGATCAATTCATAGAACATACTCGATGCCATCACAAATTGAATCACAAGTAAGAATAAGGTAAATGGTTTGGCTGAGGGTAACCAAACTTGAAAACAACGATAAAAGAAGGGATAGAGTAGTAAACCATAAGCAAAATGAACCAGCCGATCATACATATTGCGAGACCAGCCCATGCTTTGATTGAGATCAAAATGAAACAGATTTTCAATCCACTCATTATATGGAACATATGAATATAGATAATGTGCACCTAGAATATGAATCAAAAGAAAAGCAAGGTAGAGGCAGAAACTATAAAAACTAATACCAATCTTTTTCATCGTCACGATAAGTGCGATCAACATCAATACTGTACCCGCTTGATGTAGTAAATAAGCTTCAAACTCAAGTGGTTGAATACTTGCAATAGCCACCACAAGAAGAACAATTGCAAGTGCAATATAGTGTTTTAAACTCAGTTGTTTTTCGATCATGCTGTATCCTAAGTATTACAGTCAGGAAATTTTTATTCGTCTTACTCTGTTGTTCCTACAGCGATTGTTTCTTTGGTTGTAGAGACGCCACCGAGTGCCTGACAAGCTTGTTTATATAATTGATATTTTTGTTGTACAACTTCATCGAGTGGGATGTCAAAGAGATCTTCACCGTTTTTATATTGTTCAATATAAGATGCTGCTTTGTCTTTATTCGCTGCCAGTGATTGTTGATAAAAATTTGAAATAGAAGAAGTTGCTAACTCATTGGATTCAATGTTATGACATTGAAAACCCTGTAGCAGTTTTTCAGCGCGCTTTAGCTCACTAGATTTCCCAAAAATACAGCCTGATAAGCCCACAGTGGCAATGAGCAGGAACAAAAGTTTCATGATCGATAAAGTAGAATTTTAAAAGTGCTATTATTGTATATAAGATTAATTTTATAAATTAATTATTTATGTCTAACACGATAAAATTTTTTGTCCTCACTTAGCTATTTAAAAAAATAATGTGATTTATCGCATGAGCAGAATTAGCTGAGGTGACCACGGTCTCATCTAGTCAATTTTTATACTTGAGCCGTATTGCAACATTTCAGCATATTTTGTTTGTATAACAAGTATCAATTGATTGATAAAAAATGATTTTTAACGGTATGCTAAATAGGGAAATCTTCAACACATCTTGTTATGTACATTAAGCGTTTTTGTCTATTCTGTTTTTTGATCAGCTTATCTGTTTGGTCTTATGCGGATGACTATGATTTTTTTTCTGTGCCTGATGAAGATACGGAACAAATGTTTGATGCAGCTTATCCTCAAATGAAAACAGAGTATTCTGTTTTACATAATCAGTTTTTTCAAAATGAACGTTGGCGTGTTTATAACTATACAGCTTATCAAACCAATCAATTCAACCATAAGATGTTGACAGGCGATACTACGAGTCTATCGCTAGATGATTTTTCGATTTCAGTCGGTTATGGAATGATGTATCAGTTGAACCGGACCAACCGAATTGGCTATGAATATTTATCCAGTTTTCCCTTTGATCGAGGGCAGTTAATTCGGTTTTTCTGGTTACGGATTTTTTAACTGATTTTTTGATAGAGACCAGCTCTAACCACACCTGCTTTGGTTTCTTTAATTTTCTGCCATGTATTGGGTAAGCTGAGCTGAGATAAATCTCGATCTGCTTCGACATAAATAAAAGCATTGTTTGCGATCATCGGATCGGAGAGTTCAGCTAGTTCCTGCCATAAATCAAGACTATAGGGTGGGTCAAGAAATATCACATCAAAGCTTGAGCTTAATTTTTTTAAGGTTTGCTGTGCGGTCGCAACATACAGTTGGCAATTTTCTGCTTTTAAAAGTTGAATATTGTCTTTTAAAAAACGTGCCTGTGTTGGATTAGGCTCAATCATCACCACTTTGGCAGCACCACGAGAAAGGGCTTCAAATCCCAATGCGCCTGAGCCACTGCACAAGTCCAGAACCTGTGCATTCTGGATATCCCACATGAGCCAGTTGAATAATGTTTCACGAACACGATCAGGGGTTGGGCGTAAGCCTTCAATACTGGCAAAGGGTAAAGTACGACGCTTCCATTCACCGCCAATAATGCGTAATTGATTTTTCATTATTCAGTGACTCCATCAGCAGGTGGAACAGCCGTTGTTGGTGTAACAGGCATGGAGGCTGGGGCAGACGAAGTGGCTGGTGTCGAAGCCGCTTGGTCATTCTGTGTTGTTGTGGTTGAGATACTGCTGCTTGGTAGTTCACCAGGTTTAATTCCCGCAGTCATTAAGCCACCACTGACTTGATGGCTGGCAGGGCGGAGTGGATTCTTTTTACGAGTTACCAGCCAATAGTCAAATATTGGACGTGCCAATTGGGCAGCAGAACCACCATGTTTACCATTTTCCCAAACCACAGCAATCGCAATCTCAGGATTGTCGGCAGGTGCAAAACCAACGAATAAACCATGGTCCCACTGTCTAGAGGAAAGTGCTGCTTCGTTATAGCGTTTTCCTTGAGCAATACTTTTGACTTGAGCTGTACCTGTCTTACCTGCAATTGAATATTGCAAGCCACCTTTAATGCCACGTCCTGTGCCAGATTGAATCACATCCACCATCGCATCATGCATATTGGTCCAATCTTGTTCTGTACCATTAAACTGGATTTTGCCGTCAGGGGCATTATGTACAGTAAATTTCTTAGATCCCTTACTTTCTCTGAGTACATGCGGTGTGACATGCGAGCCTTTATTGGCTGTGATTGCAGTTGCCATAGCCAATTGTAATGGTGTTGCAGTAAATGCACCTTGACCAATACTGACAGAAATAGTTTCACCTTTTAGCCATTTAGATTTACGAGTACGCATTTTCCATTCTGGGCTTGGATAAAGACCTGAACTTTCGCTTGGTAAATCGACCCCTGTTTTTTCACCAAAACCAAATTGGCGCATCCAGTCATTCATTTTTTCAATGCCCATGCGATAAGACAGGACGTAGAAATAGGTATCACATGACACAATTTGCGCTTTATGCATGTTGACTGAGCCATGACCACTTTTCTTATGGTCACGGAAACGATGGCTATCACCTGGCAGTGAGAAATAACCTGGATCGGAGATCGCGGTGCTCCAATCAACAAGACCATAATGAATACCACCTAAGCCAAACATCGGTTTAATGGTCGAGCCAGGAGGGTAAGCACCTTGAACTGCACGGTTGTAAAGCGGTTGATCCAGATTATCACGCAGTCCGCTATAATCTTTTGAGCTAATCCCCGTAACAAATAAGTTTGGATTGAAACTTGGACTAGAGACCAGTGCAAGGATTTCCCCTGTGCGAGGGTCTATAGCAACAATTGCCCCACGACGATCCGCCAATTGTTTTGCTGCAATGGTTTGCAGGCCATAATCAATAGACAGATACAGGTCATTACCACGGGTAGGGTTTTGACGACCTAGATTGCGCAGTACATTACCATGTGCATCAGCTTCAACTGACTCGTAGCCTGGTACACCATGTAATAGGTCTTCATAGCTTTTCTCTACCCCAATTTTACCAATCAGGTTGGTCCCTGCATATAAATCCTTATCAATGGATTTGAGTTCTTTGTCATTAATACGACCCACATAACCAATCACATGGGCGAATAACTCACCATGTGGGTAGTAACGGGTCATCTGAGTTTCAATTTTTACCCCAGGAAAGGCATATTTGACTTCACTGAATTTGGCAATATCGGCTTCAGTTAAATTTAGCTTAATCGCGAGGCGTTCTGTTTTGCGTGCGGTTTTCACACGGCTTTTAAAACGTTCAACATCATCTTGCGTCAAACTTAAAATCGGAATTAGACGAGTAATGGTTTCGTCAATATCGCTGACATCAGCACGACTCAGTGTTGCAGTGAAAACTGGATAGTTATCTGCCAATAGCACACCGTTACGATCGTAGATATATCCACGAGCGGGGGCTAAGGGTTGTAACCGAATACGGTTCTTATCTGATGCTGTTGTAAAATCATCGTAATGAACGATCTGTAAATATGCATAACGGCAGATCAATAAAAGTAGAAAAATAGCCACGACAAAGATTGCAAAAAAGATTCGACCCTTATAAATGCGCTTTTCTTGTTGCATATTTTTTAAAGGAAAGTGCTGTTTCATAGGGTGTCGACTTAATTACAAAATGGAGAGAATATAAAGGCTACGCATTTTAACGTAAGTTGAATGATCATACTGTAGAATTTTCAACAAATCATGCAAATGATGGTGCGACAGCTTTTGACTTTGCAGACATTAAAATTGTATGGTCTTGTATACTAGAAGCAAAATAATTCTGTTAAAGTCACAAACAGTTTGAAATAGGATTTTCCAATACACTCTTAGGGAAAATGGAGAAAATAATGAGAAAAATTTGCCTTTTATTATCGGTTTTAACACTTACAGGCTTAAGTCATGCGGATGACAATCCATTTAAGCCTGAGCCTAAATTAAAAGATGCGAACGTTTCAACATGGAATATAGGTGCAGGTTTTACCAAGAAATTATTACACGCGAACCTTGAATGGGTAAACCCATACGGTATTGCCTACGCCAAAGCGGGTGCATTTTTAAATGATGACAATGAAGCGGGTGGGCAAGTTGGCTTTCGTTATCCGTATTATTTAACGGGTACAGATAAAAATGGTTATTACATAGGTGTCTATGCGGGGCATTTAGATAGTAGAAATTATGGCGGTAAAGAAAAAGCCAATTTAGGTGTTGGTGCTGATCTTGCTTATGTCTGGTTGAATAGTGAACGCATTAGCACATTCAGCGTAGGTGCCGGAGTACGTGAAAAAATAGAAGATGGCGATGGAAACACTGTGAAAAAATCAGAGCCTGTTCTTCAGTTTTCTTACACTTTAAGTTTTGGTTTATAAGAGGGAAGTAACGTTCATTCTTTTAAAGGCCATTATGTATCAATAATTCTGAGAGTCATGCATGTTTGATTACGTCAATGAATTGTGGCAGATTTTCTTAAATCGACCTGACCATCTGGCAGTCTTAAGTATCATTCCTGTGACCGCCTTTGTAACTTGGGCGCACGTGTGGATGGCATTAAAAATGGTATTTTACCCAATTAATTTTTGGGGATTCCATTTAGGACCATTACCTGTAGGTTGGCAAGGGATTGTGCCACGTAAAGCTGGACGTATTTCAGGCATCATTACCGACAATACTTTATCTAAATTAGGTTCATTGCGAGAGTTTTTAGAAGCAATGGATCCCGAAGATATGGCAATGATCATTGGGGAACAAGTTGGTTTTGAGCTTGAGCATCTGATTGATGAGGTGATGATTGATCGTAATGCAGTACTTTGGGAAAACCTACCTTATTCGATTAAACGTCGTATTTATGCGCAAGCACATAAACAGTTACCAACCACGCTAAAAGAATTGGTGACTGAGCTGACCATGAACGTTGAGTCACTGGTAGATATGCGTGAAATGGTGGTCAGTCAGATGGAAGGTGATCGCCGTTTAATGGTGCGCATGTTCCTGAAAGTGGGCCAAAAAGAAATTAACTTTATTTGGCATATCAGTGCGTTAATCGGGATGTTCTTTGGTATTTTTCAGATGATCGTTTGGTTTGTCGTGCCATGGCATTGGACTGTTCCGTTTTGGGCAGCAATTTGGGGATTTTTAACCAACTGGATTGCGATTTGGATGGTATTTAATCCGATTGAGCCACATTATATTCGTTATCCGCAGATTTTCCGTCTAACCAAAGACCGTAAATTCCCTTGGATTGTACCTGTGTTAAAGATTGGTACATATAACGTTCAGGGTGCATTTATGAAGCGTCAAGAGGAGGTTTCGGATGTGTTTGCGAGTGTGGTGACGGAAGATTTAATCACCTTAAAGTCAATCATGACTGAAATGATGTATGGCAGTAAAAAAGACAAAACACGTCGAATTGTCAAGCGTCATATCAATGAAATTATGGAAACCCCGTTGGTCAGAACCTCTTTGCAGCTTTCATTAGGGCCAAGAGAATATGCTAGACTCAAGACCGACTTGATTGATCGCTCAATTGAAATTACCATGGGACCAGTATGTGACCCAGCTTTGAATGCAAGTCGCGCGCAGAAGATCTTTCAAATGTTTAGAGACCGCATCCGTGAACTAACACCGAAAGAGTTCCAAAACTTATTGCGCCCTGCGTTCCAAGAAGATGAGTGGATCTTAATTGTACTCGGTGGGGTGACTGGTTTCTTTGCTGGTTTAATTCACTTATTTGTTGCTTTCTTATAATTAATTTGATGTTGGTTGAGTGATAAGTCTGTATGATATTGCTCAATTTAAGATTTATTGTTTTTAAATGAGGATGTTCTTTTATGCGCATTATTTTACTCGGACCACCTGGGGCAGGCAAAGGTACTCAAGCTCAGTTGATCTGTAAGCGCTACAATATCCCACAAATTTCAACCGGTGATATGCTCCGTGCTGCGATTCGTGAAGGTACTGAACTTGGCTTAAAAGCGAAAAGCGTCATGGAATCAGGTGGTTTAGTCTCTGATGAACTGATTATTGGCTTGGTTAAAGAACGTATTGCTCAGCCTGACTGTGAAAATGGTTGTATCTTTGACGGTTTCCCTCGCACAATTCCACAAGCTGAAGCATTAGAAACAGCTGGAATTAGCATTGATCACGTGATTGAGATTGCTGTACCTGACGAAGAAATTGTGCAACGTCTTTCTGGTCGTCGTCAGCACCCTGCATCGGGTCGTGTTTATCATATCGTTTACAACCCACCGAAAGTGGAAGGTAAAGATGATGAAACAGGTGAAGACCTTGTGCAACGTCCAGATGACCAAGAAGAAACGATTCGTAAGCGTCTTGGATCTTACCACAGCGAAACTGAGCAATTGGTTGGTTTCTATCAAGGTCGTGCTGCTTCTGGTGAAAATGCACCAACGTATGACAAGCTAGATGGTTTACGTGCAATCGAAAACGTTCAAGCTGATTTATTTGCAATCTTAGATAAATAATTTAAGTTGCCGATTTTAAAAGAGCTCTGAATACAGAGCTCTTTTTATTTGGAGAAAGCTCATGCTAAAAGTCGTTTTAATTTTAGTGGTCATTTTCAGCGTTATCTTACTGTTATTTCTTTTGTATCAAAGTCAGAAAATGCTGCGTCATGTGCAGAAACAGCAGGCTTTGGAAAATAAATTGAATGGTAAAGCTCGCCAATTACATCCGAAACTGCAACAGCAAAAAAAACCTCAGGATTAACTGAGGTTTTTTATTGCGATTGGTTTGCTTGCACCAAATTCAAAACGATCTGGCCAGTTACAGACATCAGCAACGATACATTCACCACACTTCGGTTTCCTTGCAATACAGCAATAACGTCCGTGGAGAATCAGCCAGTGGTGGGCATCAATAATAAATTCTTTCGGAATCACTTTAATCAAGCGATCTTCCACTTCTAACACATTTTTTCCAACAGCTAAACCTGTACGGTTACCGACACGAAAAATATGAGTATCAACTGCCATGGTGGGTTGACCAAAGGCAGTATTCAGCACCACATTCGCCGTTTTACGCCCAACACCAGGGAGTGCCTCTAGCTCTTTACGTGTTTCTGGAATTTTCCCTTGATATTGGTCCACTAAAATTCGGCAGGTTTTAATCACGTTTTCAGCTTTAGAATTATATAAGCCAATGGTCTTGATATATGATTTTAAACCATCAATTCCAAGGTCTAAAATGGCTTGAGCGGTATTGGCAACAGGATACAGTTTATCTGTGGCTTTGTTGACACTGACATCAGTTGCTTGGGCAGACAGCAATACTGCAATCAGTAGCTCAAAAGGGGAGGAATAGTTCAACTCTGTCTGAGGATGTGGTCTCTGTTCACGTAAACGTTCAAAAAAGGTCTGGATCTGCTTTTTAGTCATATTTTTTACGGACATTTAGACCTCCTGCAATTCTGTTAAACGTTGTTGTAAAGCAATCAATTGGGCTTGCTTTGATTCGTCAGCCCGAACACTGAGTTGTTTTTCGAGTTTTTTAATCTGGGTGCGTACTTTTGCAAGTTCGATTGTTGTTTTTGCATCGAGTGTGGTGTTTTCTTTCTGCTTATCTGCCAAGGTTATCACCGGCACATTATTGAGTGCTTGAGAAAATTGGGCGAAGAATTCCACATCAATTTCAGCGCGTACAATTGGCCCTTTACGGCTCAAGCGACGTTTTTCTTCACGTTGGATATGTGCGTAATAACGATGTCTTAAATCATCCTGTTCAGCCGTACGTTGTGTTGTGGTAGGTAAAGGTTGGGTATCTTCGACGAGATCAATGCAGTCGACTGGGCAAGGCGGGATGCATAACTCACAACCTGTACACAGGTCAGTTAAAATACTGTGCATCAACTTGCCACTACCAATAATCGCATCGACAGGGCAGGCACTAATACATTTGGTACAGCCAATACATTCATCTTCACGAATTACTGCTTTGATACGTTGTGGTCGACCATCGAGTTGAATATCCCAAACGCTAGGTTCAGCTTTGAGTTGCGGGCGCGCTAACAAGGCTGCCAGTGCATCTGCAACAGGTTGTCCACCAGGCACACATTTATTGGCTTCCTCACCCTCTGCAATTGATTTTGCGTAAGGTAAGCAGCCATCACGATGCCCGCATAAACCACATTGTGTTTGTGGTAATAGTTGGTCAATTTGGACAATAAGCGCATGTTGTGCAGTTGGGGACATGTATCGAGGATGAAGCAAAAAAACAGGGAGCTTAGTATAGCAAATAATGATTTATCGCGGCGAAGCAATCGAAAAATATCCATACAGATGAAAATAGGTTGTGCTTAAAAATAGTGCTTTTGGTGGTGTTTTTTAGTGCAATTTAATTTTTAAATGAATCTACCTTTCTGTTGAAATGCGACTTCTTCTACACTTTTGACCTGTATTTATTATATAAATAATGAATATTTATTAACATAAGATTATGATTTTAATTAATAAAAATAGTTAAGCTTAAAAATAATATTGTGATGAAATAGTAATCTGTATTTAATAGGTGAAAACTCTATTTTGGTGCATTTTTAGCACCAAGATAAATCACAAGCTTGGGGGTGAATGTTGAAATACAATAGCTTAAATGACTTTCTGGATTATGTTAAAGCTAGAGATCCATATCAACCTGAATTTTTGCAAGCGGTCGAAGAAGTGATGACCAGCTTGTGGCCATTCATTGAGAAAAATCCGAAATATGCTCAATATGGCTTGTTAGAACGACTGGTTGAACCTGAGCGAGCGATTCAATTCCGCATATCGTGGATGGATGACCAAGGCCAGACTCATGTCAATCGTGGTTTCCGTGTTCAATACAATTCTGCAATTGGTCCATACAAAGGGGGAATGCGTTTCCATCCTTCTGTGAATTTATCCATTTTGAAGTTTTTAGGCTTTGAACAAACATTTAAAAATGCTCTAACTACTCTGCCAATGGGCGGTGGTAAAGGTGGTTCTGATTTTGACCCGAAAGGTAAATCTGAAGCAGAAATCATGCGCTTCTGCCAAGCTTTGATGCTGGAGCTATACCGTCATCTTGGCTCAAATACCGATATTCCTGCTGGAGACATTGGGGTGGGTGGTCGTGAAGTTGGCTATATGACAGGTATGATGAAGAAGTTAAGTAACGACACATCATGCGTATTTACAGGTAAAGGGATTTCATTTGGCGGTTCACTGGCTCGCCCTGAAGCAACAGGTTACGGTACGGTTTATTTTGCTGAAGAAATGCTGAAAACCCGTGGCGATAGTTTTGCCAATAAAACAGTATCGATTTCAGGTTCAGGCAATGTGGCGCAATATGCCGCAGAAAAAGCGATGTTCTTAGGTGCTAAAGTCGTAACTTTGTCTGATTCAAATGGTACGGTCTATTTAAAGAATGGTTTTAGTAAAGCCTTGCTTGATGAAGTAATGGAACTGAAAAATGTTCAACGCGGTCGGATCTCAGAATTTGCATCAAAACATGGTTTTGAATATTTCGAAGGAAAAACTCCGTGGCATATCCCCGTAGATATTGCTTTACCTTGTGCAACGCAAAATGAGCTCAATGCTGAAGATGCAGTAAGCTTATTATCGAATGGCGTGATTTGCGTAGCAGAAGGCGCGAATATGCCATCCACACTTGAGGCTGTTGAAAAATTTATTGCAGCGAAAATTCTATATGCACCAGGTAAAGCATCGAATGCAGGTGGGGTAGCAACCTCAGGTTTGGAAATGTCGCAGAATGCCAATCGCTTGGGTTGGTCATTTGAACAGGTTGATGAGCGCTTACATGCGATTATGAAAGAGATTCATCGTAACTGTGTCAAATACGGGACTCAGGAAGATGGCTCAATTAACTATGTGGATGGGGCGAATATTGCAGGTTTTGTAAAAGTTGCTGATGCAATTTTAGCGCAGGGCATTTATTAAAAATCTTAAGAATTCTTTCTTTAATGAAGAGGGAATTCTCATAAAAAATCCGATGACAAAGCATCGGATTTTTTATTTCTAAATGAAATTATGGTTTTTTCACAATTTCTTGCTCAACAACCATATCGAGTACGTCTGCAATGCTTGATTGGTCAGCAGCAGGATTTTTAATGTCAAAACGTTTAACACGTACAATCACACGTTGTTGTGGGTTGTGCTCAAAACCTTCGATTTGACCGTAGTACAATGACCAGTTTTTATCCGCGTAAGTTTTCAAACCTTTGTCATCATATTTGATTTCACGAACTTGCATACAAGTTTGTGGAGCAACACCTGTGCAAGACTTAGTTTCTGGTGAAATTTCCAAGAAAACAGTTTTACCTTCAGACTGGTATTTCGCTTCAGGGGTCATTTTACCAACGAAAGTATATTTTTGACCTTTAGCATCCGCGATTACCAATGTTGGTTGCTCTGGATTGGTTGCATTTACTTCAAACGCGATTTGACGTTTTTGTAGAAGATCACCCGCGAATTTTTCTTGTGCCATCAATGCTGGTTCACATGCCATCATGGTTGATGCACCGTCGCCTGTAGCGATTAAACCATTTTCAATTTTCCATGATGTATTTAAACGGTTGCAACCTGTATCTACAGATAAACGATCATTCGCTAAGAAGCTTAATACGATTGGACGCTTAGTATTAGCAGGTTGATATGACCAAGTGTAGTTGGTTAATACGTTACTATTTGCCACTTTTGCACCTGTAAATACATGCTTTTGACCTTTAGCATCAGTAACTGTCAAAATTGCTTGACCATTTACTGTGCTGATTTCAAATGGTACTTTTTTCTCGCTGAAGATGTCAGCAGATAAACGCTCTTGCTGCATTAAATCATCAGCACAAGCCATCATTGTTGATACAAGTGGAGAGGTTACAATTTTGTTGCCTTCAACAGCCCAAGTACCGCCTTGGTTGTTACAGCCAGTTTGGATTGCAAGTTTTTGGTCAGCGTTAAAAGATAACACTAAAGGCTTAGAAGCCTTAGAACCTTGGTAAGTCCAATTATATTCAGTTAAGTTTTTTACAGCAGTTGTATTAATTTGAGAAATTACATTATCAGTTACATTTTGCACAGTTTGGCACGCCATTAAAGAAAGCGGAAGTAATGCAAGAACTAAATATTTGATTTTCATATTCAAAACAACGATAAATAAATAACAGACATAAGCTTAAAGTATTCTTAAAAAGAGAACATGTCATCCTTTTAGCAATTAAGTTTGTTAAATGTTTCTATTTGTAAAATTTTGGAAAATATAGCAGATTTATAGGCTTGCCGTTATTTTCAGCAAGCCCATTTTATTTTTATGTGACCTAGTTGGATATTTAATCAAAGCGATAAATATCCATACCCAAAGAACCCATCGAGAAGCTGCTATGCACGACGTTGAAGCGATGGCCTGTGCCCATCGCAAAAAAGAGTGGGGCAAGGTGCTCTAGTGTTGGATGGTTACGCTGGATATAAGGAAGCGTTGGCCAGTCCAGCACTGCATCATAATCTTGATGGGTCAGTTTACTGACAACTGTATTGCGGAAAGTGCTGGCCCAAGTTGGTACATCGGCATCTGCTTGCCATGACAGCTCAGCAAGGTTATGAGTAATACTACCCGAACCGATCAACAGGATTTGCTGCTCGCGTAATGGAGATAGAACCTGCCCAATTTTATAGATTTCATCTGCATTCATTTGGATCGGCAGCGAAATCTCAATCACTGGGATGTCTGCATCCGGATACATGTGCAATAGAGGCATCCAGACGCCATGATCACGCGGACGGGTACTGTTTGCATGCGCAGCAATCCCTGCTTCGGCAAATCGTGTAAGAATTTCTTCTGCCAGTTTTGGTGCACCAGCTGCGGGATAACGAATGTCATATAGCTCAGGAGGAAAGCCACGGAAGTCGTGCCAGGTTTGTGGTCGAGTTGATGTATTGACCTCTAAGGCTTGGCTTTCCCAGTGCGCGGACATTACCACAATAGCTTGAGGTTTAGGGAGATTATTACCCAAGCGATGAAGTGCTGGACCCACTTGTTCTGGATCAAGCGCAAGCATGGGTGAACCATGTGAGATAAATAATCCGGGTAAAGTTTGCAGATCCATAAATAACTACCTGAGAAGGAATATAAGCCTATCCTGACAAAATGGGCATCGATATGACAGCCCTTAAGTTTCAACATGTTGTTCTAAAATTAGAACAGTTTTAAGCACGATGGTAAGGGTGGTTATGATTAATCGTCATCGCGCGATAAAGTTGCTCAATCAACAAAATACGTACCATTGGGTGTGGCATGGTCAGTTTTGACAGTGACCAATGCCAAGCAGCCGCTTTACGGACAGCATCGGAATGTCCATCTGGACCACCAATCGCAATCGCAATATCATTACCTTCAAGCATCCATAGCTTCATGGTATCTGCCAGCTTTTCAGTACTTAATTCACGTCCACCCACTTCTAAAGCAATCAAGGTTTCATTGGATTTGAGTGCATTGAGAATACTTTCACCTTCAATTTGACAGTATTTCAAAATATCTGCTTCGGAGTCATTTTTGCCGCGTTTTGCCATAGGAAGCTCAACGACCTGAGTTTGTACAAAAGGCTGAATGCGTTTGAAATAGTCTTCAAATCCAGTCAGCACCCAAGCAGGCATTTTTTGACCAATGGTGAGAATGCGGATTTTCATAGGCGTGTGTGATTGAGGAAATGAACAATATTATAACGCTGTTGTCTCTTCCATGTCGGGAAGTGCGATTTATCTAGTCATAAAAAATACAACAAGCACTTATACAGTACTCATAAAAAACGCAGCTCAAAACGCGTATGAGCTGCGATCAAAATGCCGTCCGTCTGGAGTTCGGATGGCACTAAAATGAGTTCATGAGTCAAATTTAGCCTTTGTTTTTATCGACTCTATTTTATTATGCCGCATGTTGGTTATTTTTCAACCATATTGTGTAACAAAAAAAGAGAGCCGAAGCTCTCTTTTTTATTTCCAATTACTTACTGATTAATGACGTGCAGCTTTTGCATCTTCTACTGGTTTAACAATAGGTGTTTTCGGCAAAGGCTTTGGTGTATCTGTCAATGCTAAAGGTAGGATTTCATCAATGCTTTTCACTGCTTTGATTTCTAATCCTTCTTTGACATTGTCAGGGATCTCAGCTAAATCACGGACGTTATCTTGTGGAATAAATACCAGTTTGATTCCACCGCGGTGTGCTGCAAGAAGTTTCTCTTTTAAGCCACCAATACGCATCGCACGACCACCAAGACTAGTTTCACCTGTCATCGCAATATCTGGACGAATCGGGATACCTGTAAATGCCGATACAAGGGCAGTTGTGAGTGCTAAACCAGCAGATGGTCCATCTTTTGGCGTTGCACCTTCAGGTAAGTGAACATGCACATCAGTTTCTTCAAAACGAGATGCTTCAATTCCCAATTCATCGGCGCGGGTACGTACTACAGTCATTGCAGCGGTAATCGATTCCTTCATTACATCACCGAGTGAACCCGTAGTAATGAATTTACCTTTACCTTTTACTGCTGCAACTTCAATGGTAAGTAATTCACCACCGACAGACGTCCAAGCCAAGCCATTTACGCGACCCACTTGTGCTTCATCTTCGGCAATACCAAAGTCAAATTTGTGTGGACCTAAGTATTCTGGAAGATTGGCAGAAGTTACATCAATCTGTAAGTTCTTAGACTTTTTACTAACCGCTTCTTTTACCACTTTACGTGCAATTTTCGAGACTTCACGTTCAAGGCTACGAACACCCGCTTCACGTGTATAACGTTGTACGATGTCGCGGATTGCTTCTTCGTGAACAGTCAATTCTTTTGTACGTAAACCATTGTTCTTGATTGCTTTCGGAACAAGGTAGCGTTCAGCAATATTCACTTTCTCATCTTCGGTATAACCTGGAAGACGAATCACTTCCATACGATCCAGCAAAGCTTCAGGAATATTCATGCTGTTTGCTGTACAGATGAACATGACTTCTGAAAGGTCAAGATCAAGATCTAAGTAATGGTCATTGAACTTGTTGTTTTGTGATGGATCGAGTACCTCAAGCAATGCAGATGCAGGATCACCACGGTAGTCTTGCGCCATCTTGTCGATTTCATCGAGTAAGAACAATGGGTTCTTGACACCGACTTTAGTCAGCGATTGCACGATTTTACCTGGCATCGCACCGATATAAGTACGACGGTGACCACGGATTTCAGCTTCATCACGTACACCACCAAGTGCCATACGAACAAACTCACGACCTGTTGCTTTAGCAACTGACTCACCAAGCGAAGTTTTACCTACACCAGGAGGGCCAACTAAACAAAGGATCGGGCCTTTGAGTTTTTTAACACGAGACTGAACCGCCAAGTATTCAACGATACGATCTTTTACGTCATCTAAGCCGTAGTGATCTGTATCAAGAATTTCTTGCGCTTTAGCAAGGTTAATACTGACTTTGCTCGCTTTGTTCCAAGGCGTATCTAAAATCACTTCTAGATAGTTGCGAACTACGGCAGCTTCGCTTGAAGCTGGTTGCATTGCTTTAAGTTTACGAAACTCAGCTTCAGCTTTTTTGCGCACGTGTTCAGGTAAATCGGCTTCAGCAAGACGTTTTTCAATTTCTGCAACGTCATCTTCCGCACCGCCATTCATATCGGAAAGTTCACGTTGAATGACTTTCATTTTTTCATTTAGAAAGTATTCACGTTGGTTCTTTTCCATTTGGCGTTTTACGCTGTCGTGTAGCGTTTGCTCAATTTGCTGTTCAGCAGATTGATTCATCAAATAGCTCATCAACTCTTGCAAGTGATCTTCAAACTCGTCGTGTTCTAAAAACTTTTGTTTCACTTCAATATTTAAAGGCACACGAGTTGCAACGAAGAACATCAACTGCAATAAGTCTTCAATTTTATTTGCTGCTGCAACGAGTTCACGTGCATTACGTAGTTTCGCTTCTGCATATTGAGCGAATAGGGTACGTAATTCATTTAAGCGAGTCTCTTGGGTCTCTTCGTCCAAAGGCAAGGTCATTGGGCTTAAATGATGTTCAGCTGTTAAGTATTCTTCTCCGTCAATAATGCGTTCTAACTTAGAACGATGTAGACCTTCAATAAGTACTTTAATGCAGTTCTCATCATTTTCATGATTGACTACTTGTACGATTTTAGCCACGGTTCCATATTGATAGAGATTATCGTGATCAATTTCTTCTGTGAGCGAATCTTTTTGCGCAACTACAAATACTAAATTGTCACTGTTACGAGCCACATCCACTGCATTGATCGATTTTTCACGACCCACGAATAGCGCGATTTGCATGTGCGGATACACCACAACATCACGTAACGCTAATAGTGGTAATACACTTGGAACCTGTGGCTCTAAGCTAGTTTCATTATTTAAAATATATTCAGACATGGGCACTCCTAATGAGTGACAACGGTGTTGCCATGTTTTTTATAGTGATGTGCATTTGAAAAAATACAAGGGGGTAGGATTAGAAAATATAAAAAAAAGACTAAATTACTCAAGATTCATTGCGGAAATAAGAAAAAAAGCATGCTAAGGCATGAAATAATAAAACTTTTTAGGGCTAAGCAAGGCGTTTAGTGGTTGGTCCCATTTTTGCCTGAATAGTGGGGTATCAACATATTGAAATTCGTGGCCAAGACCAAGACGATAGGGGTGATGTTTAGCGGATGCTAATGTTCGGTCATAGTAGCCACCACCCATACCAATTCGTGTTCCAAGAGGATCACAAGCTAGCAATGGTAGGATGAGTAGGTCTAAATGAGAAACATGTTTGCCACGACTAGCCATTGGTTCTTTCATCCCTAGCGGATGGTGAGAAAAACGTCTATTTAAATATTGTCTTGACGTTACGCGCACCCAAACCAAATTTTGATTCATATTACAAATCATAGGTAAATAAACCTGCTTGTTTTGCCGAAAACAAAGCTTTAGCAGTTGGTCGGTATGTACTTCCCCAAAGGCATGAAGGTAAAGTCCAATTTTTGATGAGGATTTAAATCGAGAGAATTGTCTGAGACGAACCAAAACTTGCTGTTCGGTCTTCTTTTGTTCGTAATAGGATAGTTGTCTTCTTTTTGAGCGGAGTTGTTTTCTTAATAAGTTTAATGTCTGGCTCATAAGTTCAAAAACTGTTTCGAGGTAAAAGCAATCTTACCTGATTTATTGCCTGAATTCTAAAATCAAAAATACTGTTATTTATAAGTAAAATTTCAAACTTGTAGCATTATTTGTATTTTTTCTAATAAATTAAATTTTAATAATTTATTCCAATCACTAATGTGAATTTTAGGTATTGAATAATATTTTATTATTTACTATGGAGCAATTGCTCTATTTTTCATGTTCTTTATAAAATAAAACAAAAGCAGAACAAAATAAAACATTTTTATATTTTTGTGATTTAAATCATACATTTGTTTTATTGTTTTGTGTGTGAATATGAGAAATATGTCTCATTTTTTTAATAACAATATTTATCTAATCTTTACCAATTTACTCGATTTTATTAGCATCCGCAGCTCTTTTTTGGCACCGAAACTAAAAATGCTCATTGGCATTTTTAGACCATCAATAACTGTAGTAATTATCTGAGAATTTTTATGAATAAAGTATATAAAGTGGTTTGGAATGCATCGATTGGCGCATGGGTTGCAACATCTGAACTTGCAAAAAGCAAAACAAAAACTAAATCAAAAGTTCTCAATTTATCTGCTGCAGTTTTAGTTGGTGCCATTAGTTTTTCTCCTGCTGCATTTGCTGCAGAGGGCATAGAAAATGGAAAAGGCCCAGGAACAGGGATTTCATCAGCTAAATGCTTAGAAAATCCTGCAAGTGCAGGGAATAGATCTGATATTGCAATTGGATGTGCATCTCAAACAGCGACAACATCAAGAGCGACAACGATTGCAGATCGTAAAAACCCATATAACAATTCAACTGGTGCATTTGCTGGTGGAAATAAAGAAGGGGGATCAATTGCTTTAGGTACAGGCGCTAGTACTGAAAAAGGTTTAGGTACAGCAATTGGTTCATATGCGACGACTACTGATATTGCAGGGGTGGCTATTGGTACTGGGGCTTTGTCAAAAGGTAATACAGCCCTCTCTATTGGTCGTCAATCAGCAGCAACTGCTGATTTTGCTCAAGCAATTGGTAACGTGGCTGCGGCAACAGGTAAGGGTTCTTTAGCAATTGGTCATTCTGCAACAGCAGAAGGTTATCGTGCAATTGCAATTGGTTCACCTGATATTGAAAATGCGGGTTCAGTTGCAGGGCAAGCAGGTGCTGAATATCAATCAAAAATGGCAACTAAAGCAACAGGTAAAGACTCGATCGCATTTGGTGGTGGTGCTGTTGCAACTCAAGAAAACTCGTTGGCGATTGGTGCATTCTCTGAATCGACGGGTGCAAAATCTGTAGCAATTGGTACTGGCGCAAAAGCTAAAAAAGATAATGCTGTTGTTATTGGTGATCAAGCAGAAACAACTTTCGATGGTGGTGTTGCCGTTGGTAAAGGCGCACGTTCAGAAGCTGAAAACAGTATTGCTCTAGGTAAAGATTCAAAAGCAACACAAGCAACGCGTGAAAGTTTCCTTACTAAAAAAGCTGCACCAACAGGTGTTCTATCTGTCGGTGATGTAGGTGCTGAACGTCGTATCCAAAATGTTGCCGATGGTGCTGTAGATTCTGATGCTGCAACAGTTGGTCAGTTAAAAGCAGCACGTACCCATTATGTCAGTGTAAATGATAATGGTGTACAAGGCGGTAACTACGAAAATGATGGTGCAGAAGGCCGTAATTCAATTGCAGTCGGTGTTAATACAACCTCAAAAGGTTCTGAGTCGGTTGCGGTTGGGTCAAACGCAAGAAGTGTTGGTACAGGTGCTATTTCTGTTGGTAGCGCAAGTGAAACAGTAGGCAGCGGTGATGTGTCGATCGGTCGTAATGCATCAACAAAAGGTGCGGCTGGTACTGCGGCTGGATATAGCAATCAGTCGATAGCAATTGGTGATCAAACCAAAGCCATCGGTGACCAATCTATTGCAATTGGTGCAGATGTAATTGCACGTGGTAACTCATCTGTTGCAATTGGTGGTGATGATGTTGATAAAATTGCACAAGATGCTGAACTGAGTAAAACCTATACGGATATCACTGGTGGATTGCTAAAAGCGGGTCGTTATCCAACAACTGAAGCGAATCATGGTTCAACAGCAGTTGGTACTCAGGCAGTTGGTACTGGTGCATTTTCATCTGCATTTGGTATGACCTCTAAGGCAACGGGTGATGCCTCATCTGCTTTCGGTGTAATGTCGAATGCAGCGGGCAAAGGTGCTGCTGCATTTGGTGCTGTTGCTCAAGCGACAGGTGATGGTGCATCAGCAATGGGGATTAACTCAGTTGCTTCTGGTACCAATTCAACCGCAATTGGTTCGGGTAATAAACCAGGTGAAGGTGCGACGGCAACAGGTAATGGTGCTGCTGCAATTGGTAGTAATGCCAAAGCGACTGGTGATAATGCTGCTGCAGTTGGTAAAGGTGCTGAAGCAAGCAATGAAAATGCAGCTGCGATTGGTGGTGGTGCTAAAGCGTCAGGCAAAAACTCTGCTGCGATTGGTGGCGGTGCTGTAGCTGACCAAGAAAATGCGGTAGCTGTTGGTCAAGGTGCGCAATCAATGGTTGTTGGCGGTGTGGCTTTGGGTGCCCGCAGCCGTGTTGAAGCTGAAAATAGTGTGGCATTGGGTCAAGATGCTATTGCAACGGCAACGACTGGTGACTCATTCCTTACGAATCGCGACGCTTCAATGTCAAATGGAGTTGTGTCAGTAGGTTCTGCTGGAAAAGAGCGCCGTATTACCAATGTTGAAGATGGCTCTGCTGATTCAGATGCAGTGACGGTTCGTCAGCTTAAAAATGTTGATTCTCGTGTTAATGATAATGCTCAAAATATCAGTAATAATGCCCAAAATATTACGAATTTGAATCAAAAATTGGATGATACCAAAACTGATTTAGGTAACCAGATTGCAGATACCAATAACAATTTGAATGATGCTAAAACAGATTTAGGTAATCAAATCAATAATACTAAAACTGAACTGAATACCAAGATTGACAATACCAAGACCGAGTTGGAAAACAAAGGCCTGAACTTTGCAGGTAATGCAGGTGCGGATGTACATCGTAAGTTGGGTGAGAAGTTAAATATTGTTGGTGGTGCTGATGCTTCAACAGCAGAAGACAAAACTAGCGGTGAAAATGTTATTACGCGTACAACGAAAGATGGTATCCAGATTGAATTGTTGAAAGATGCGAAGTTCGACAGCATTACGACTGGTGACACGGTATTAAGCGACAAAGGTGTGACCATTAAAGATGGTCCAAGCATTACTAAAGATGGCATCAATGCGGGTGGTAAGAAAATTACCGATGTTGCAGATGGTGTGAATGGTAAAGATGCGGTGAATGTTGACCAGTTAACCAAAGTTAAAGATGGTTTAGATGGCAAGATTACCGATACCAATACTAAGTTAGATGATGCGAAGAAAGACTTGGGTAACCAAATCACGGATACCAACAACAAGTTAGATGATGCAAAGAAAGACTTAGGTAATCAGATCACAGATACCAAGACTGAGCTCAACAACACGATCAATAACACTAAAACAGAACTGAACACCAAGATTGACAGCACCAAGACTGAGTTGGAAAACAAAGGTTTGAACTTTGCAGGTAATGCAGGTGCGGATGTACATCGTAAGTTGGGTGAGAAGTTAAATATTGTTGGTGGTGCTGATGCTTCAACAGCAGAAGACAAAACTAGCGGTGAAAATGTCATTACCCGTACTACGGCAGATGGTATCAAAGTTGAATTACTGAAAGATGCGAAGTTCGACAGCATTACGACTGGTGATACGGTATTAAACGACAAGGGTGTGACCATTAAAGATGGTCCAAGCATCACTAAAGATGGCATCAATGCGGGCAATAAAGTCATTAGCAATGTTGCAGATGGTTCAATCGCGAATGGTTCTAAAGATGCGGTGAATGGTGGTCAGATCAAGAATATTTCTGACAGCATCAAGAACAGCATTGGTGGAAACACGATTGTTAACCCAGACGGTAGCATCACGACCAACAACATTGGTGGTACAGGTAAAAACAACATCAATGATGCGATCAGCAATGTGAAAGACGCTGCAACTAAAGCGAAAACCACAGTGACTGAAGGCGACAACATTGTTGTTAAAGAGACGACCAATAAAGATGGTAGTACTAACTACGAAGTTTCAACCAAGAAAGACCTTAATTTAGACAGCATCACGACTGGCGATACGGTATTAAACGACAAGGGTTTAACCATTAAAGATGGTCCAAGCATCACTAAAGATGGCATCAATGCGGGTAATAAAGTCATTAGCAATGTTGCAGATGGTTCAATCTCGAATGGTTCTAAAGATGCGGTGAATGGTGGTCAGGTTAAGAATATTTCTGACAGCATCAAGAACAGCATTGGTGGAAACACGATTGTTAACCCAGACGGTAGCATCACGACCAACAACATTGGTGGTACAGGTAAAAACAACATCAATGATGCGATCAGTAATGTGAAAGACGCTGCAACTAAAGCGAAAACCACAGTGACTGAAGGCGACAACATTGTTGTTAAAGAGACGACCAATAAAGATGGTAGTACCAACTACGAAGTTTCAACCAAGAAAGATCTTAATTTAGACAGCATTACGACTGGTGACACGGTATTAAACGACAAGGGTTTAACCATTAAAGATGGCCCAAGCATCACTAAAGATGGCATCAATGCGGGTGGTAAGAAAATTACCGATGTTGCAGATGGTTCAATCGCGAATGGTTCTAAAGATGCGGTGAATGGTGGTCAGATCAAGAATATTTCTGACAGCATCAAGAACAGCATTGGTGGAAACACAACGGTCAATCCAGATGGTAGCATCACGACCAATAACATTGGTGGAACAGGTAAAGACAACATCAATGATGCAATCAAGTCGGTAGATGACAAAGTCACCAATGGTGTAAATGACCTCACCAACAAAGGCTTGAACTTTGCAGGTAATGCAGGTGCGGATGTACATCGTAAGTTGGGTGAGAAGTTAAACATTGTTGGTGGTGCTGATGCTTCAACAGCAGAAGAAAAAACCAGCGGTGAAAACGTCATTACCCGAACTACGGCAGATGGCATCAAAGTTGAATTACTGAAAGATGCGAAGTTCGACAGCATTACGACTGGTGACACGGTATTAAACGACAAGGGTGTGACCATTAAAGATGGTCCAAGCATCACTAAAGATGGCATCAATGCGGGTAATAAAGTCATTAGCAATGTTGCAGATGGTGTGAATGGTAAAGATGCGGTGAATGTTGACCAGTTAACCAAGGTTAAAGATGGTTTAGATGGCAAGATTACTGATACTAATACCAAGTTAGATGATGCGAAGAAAGATTTGGGTAACCAAATCACGGATACTAACAACAAGTTAGATGATGCGAAGAAAGACTTAGGTAATCAGATTACAGATACCAAGACTGAGCTCAACAACACGATCAATAACACCAAAACAGAACTGAACACCAAGATTGACAACACCAAGACTGAGTTGGAAAACAAAGGCTTGAACTTTGCAGGTAATGCAGGTGCGGATGTTCATCGTAAGTTGGGTGAGAAGTTAAATATTGTTGGTGGTGCTGATGCTTCAACAGCAGAAGACAAAACCAGCGGTGAAAACGTGATTACGCGTACAACGAAAGATGGTATCCAGATTGAATTGTTGAAAGATGCGAAGTTCGACAGCATTACGACAGGCGACACGGTATTAAACGACAAAGGTGTGACCATTAAAGATGGTCCAAGCATCACTAAAGATGGCATCAATGCAGGTAATAAAGTCATTAGCAATGTTGCAGATGGTTCAATCGCGACTGGTTCTAAAGATGCGGTGAATGGTGGTCAGATCAAGAATATTTCTGACAGCATCAAGAACAGCATTGGTGGAAACACAACGGTTAATCCAGATGGCAGCATCACGACCAATAACATTGGTGGAACAGGTAAAGACAACATCAATGATGCAATCAAGTCGGTAGATGACAAAGTCACCAATGGTGTAAATGACCTGACCAATAAAGGTCTAAACTTTGCAGGTAATGCAGGTGCGGATGTCCATCGTAAGTTGGGTGAGAAGTTAAACATTGTTGGTGGTGCTGATGCTTCAACAGCAGAAGACAAAACCAGCGGTGAAAACGTGATTACGCGTACAACGAAAGATGGTATCCAGATTGAATTGTTGAAAGATGCGAAGTTCGACAGCATTACGACAGGCGACACGGTATTAAACGACAAAGGTGTGACCATTAAAGATGGTCCAAGTATCACTAAAGATGGCATCAATGCGGGTAATAAAGTCATTAGCAATGTTGCAGATGGCTCAATTGCGAATGGTTCTAAAGATGCAGTGAATGGCGGTCAGGTTAAGAATATTTCTGACAGCATCAAGAACAGCATTGGTGGAAACACGATTGTTAACCCAGACGGTAGCATCACGACCAACAACATTGGTGGTACAGGTAAAAACAACATCAATGATGCGATCAGCAATGTGAAAGACGCTGCAACTAAAGCGAAAACCACAGTGACTGAAGGCGACAACATTGTTGTTAAAGAGACGACCAATAAAGATGGTAGTACTAACTACGAAGTTTCAACCAAGAAAGACCTTAATTTAGACAGCATCACGACTGGCGATACGGTATTAAACGACAAGGGTTTAACCATTAAAGATGGTCCAAGCATCACTAAAGATGGCATCAATGCGGGTAATAAAGTCATTAGCAATGTTGCAGATGGTTCAATCTCGAATGGTTCTAAAGATGCGGTGAATGGTGGTCAGATCAAGAATATTTCTGACAGCATCAAGAACAGCATTGGTGGAAACACAACGGTTAATCCAGATGGCAGCATCACGACCAATAACATTGGTGGAACTGGTAAAGACAACGTCAATGATGCAATCAAATCAGTTGATGAGAAAGTCACCAATGGTGTAAATGACCTCACCAACAAAGGCTTGAACTTTGCAGGTAATACAGGTGCTGATGTTCATCGTAAGTTGGGTGAGAAGTTAAACATTGTTGGTGGTGCTGATGCTTCGACAGCAGAAGACAAAACCAGCGGTGAGAACGTGATTACCCGTACAACGAAAGATGGTATCCAGATTGAATTGTTGAAAGATGCGAAGTTCGACAGCATTACAACTGGCAATACAGTCATTAATAACAACGGTTTGACGATTAAAGGTGGCCCAAGCATCACAATTAATGGTATCGATGCAGGTGGTAAGAAAATTACCAATGTTGCTGATGGTGTTGATGCTAAAGATGCAGTAAATAAAGGTCAGCTTGATAAGCAAATCAATGATGTTAAAGACCAAATTGGTAAAGAGATCGGTGATTTGTCTGATAATGCTGTGAAGTATGACAAAGATAAAGATGGCAATGTCGATAAAAATTCTGTGACTTTAGGCGGTGGTGATAAAGGCACGAATTTGAAGAATGTTGCTGATGGTAAGGTTGAGGAAGGTTCTAAAGACGCTGTAAATGGTGGTCAGTTATGGGATGTTCAGAAGCAAGTTGATAAAAACTCAAATGATATTCAGAACATCAATAACAACATCAATAACATCAACAATGGTAAATCTGGTTTAGTTCAGCAACAGACACCGAATGGTGAAATTACTGTTGGTAAAGATACTGGCGGTACAAGTATCAATATGGCTGGAAAAGACGGTGATCGTGTTGTACAGGGTGTTAAGGATGGTGAAATCAAAGCAGGTTCTAACCAAGCCGTGAATGGTGGTCAGATCCATAACATCTCGAACAGTATCAAGAACAGCATTGGTGGTGAAACAGTTGTTAATCAAGATGGTAGTATCACGACCAACAATATCGGCGGTACGGGTAAAAACAATATCAATGATGCGATTGGAACCCTAAATCAATCGAATCAAGAGTTGGGTAACAAAATCAACAATCTTGGTGATCAGTTACAACAAGTCTTCTATGACACTAACAAGCGTATCGATAACTTGGAAGACAAAATGTCTGCTGGTATTGCTGCGACTGCTGCGCTTGAGCAAGCGCCTTATGTTCCTGGTAAGTTAACCATGGCAGTAGGTGCTGCGTATTACAATGATCAAAATGCGGTGGGTGTGACGTTCCGTCGTACTGCGGATAATGGTCGTTGGTCATTAACGACTGGTGCTGCATTAGGTAGCCAAGGTAGTCCGTTAGTGCGTATTGGTGTAAGTACAATTATCGACTAATTGCCTTCAATAAGGGGAGTCAAAAGCTCTCCTTATCTTCAACAGATATTGTGAGTAAAGAAATGAACAAAAATATTCAAATTTTGATGATGGCAACGTTAGTTGGTTTGACTGCAACTACTACGTTTGCACAAGAAGCTGATGCCGCTCAACAAGAGGAAATCAAATTTCCAGCGGTCGATAAAAGCTATTTAAAGCAAGTTCAACGTTATGAATACGATAATGTAGCGCGCTTAGATACAGGTTTAACCAAAGATCAGATTCGCCATATCTTAGGTCATCCTCAATTTAGCGAAGGTGTATTTTTTGTAAAAACTTGGAACTATGTTTTAGATATTCGTCAGCCGAATAGCCAAGACTATTTACGTTGTCAGCTACGTGTCGATTTTGATAAGAAATATCTTTCAGAAAGACTGTCTTGGAAAGGTGAGGCGTGTGAAGGCTTAATGGCTTGGGGTGCGAATAACCAAGTTCCCACTAATGCCAATGTGAATAGTGAACGTTCAGGAAGTGTATTTTTTGCATTTGATCGTTTTAATGCTGGTGCGATCGAACAAGGCTCAAGTTCTGTAGTTTCAATTGCACAACGTATTAAACAAAGTAATTCGACTGGCCCGATCGTTGTCGCAGGCTTTACTGATCCATTAGGTAAATTCGCTTATAACCAACAACTTTCATCACAACGTGCCAATACAGTGGCGAAGTTATTGGTTAATCAGGGAATTGATGCAAATCGTATTCAAATTCAAGCCAATAGTCAGACTGATTTATATCAACAATGCGCAGGCAATAAAGCAAATGCACAACTCGTTGGCTGTTTAGCACCAAATAGACGTGTCAACGTTACTTGGTAAGATATCTGAGAATAAAAAAAGCCAGTATAAATACTGGCTTTTTTTATTTTTGACATTTAGATACAAATATTAATGCAAAATTTGAACATAAATTTAGGAGAAGAATGTCAATTTGCGTCATGTATCGACTTTTTTTGTATACAGATTTGCATAATCTGAAAATTGTGAGATGAGTTTTTTACTTTTAATTAAAAATTAACTATTGATTTATAATATTTAATTATAGAAATAAAAATTAAAAATTTAATTTAAATTGGTGAATTGATAGATGTGTAACTTGTACTAATGTGATTTACATCTCATTTTAAAAAAGTTATTTTAACTGCAATAAATTACATTTCTTTACTTAACAGACAGACTTGTACACATAAGTGAACATGTTGTAACTTTTATCTGCGTTTGGAAAAATATTATGAATAAGGTTTATAAGGTTGTATGGAACGCCTCATTGGGTGTTTGGGTAGCGGTTTCGGAACTTGCTAGAGGAAAAACAAAAAAGAGCGGAAGCGTTGGCCAGGTAGCTTGTTTAGATCAGCACGAACAGAAAAATAGCTTAGCTAAATTATTTAATTACAAAGCGTTATCTCTTGCCATTTTGACGGTAATTGCGCCTGCATATGTATTTGCTGGTTGGGAAGGAGGAGGAGGAAGCACGCGTACTGACTGTACCTCCTCTGCTGCAGGGTCAGGAACAGAGAGTAGCAGTGCTATTGCTATTGGAAGTGCAAATAGCGGAAATAATGCGAATGGTGAAGCTTGTGCACCAGCCGCTCAGGCAATTGCAATTGGTCAAGGTTCATATGCAGGTTCAGCTAGAAGTATTGCAATCGGTGATGGTGCAACTGTTAGTTCAGGGATTGGTCAAGGTCTAGCATTAGGTTCTGGCACTAAAGTAGTCGGAGATCAATCGACTGCTATTGGTAATAATGTAACTGCTCAAGGTAATTCATCTGTCGCAATTGGTGGAGATGATTTAGATCGCGTAGCTACTACAGGTAATCCGACAGTACCTGGTGGTTCTACTCAAGCTCAGAAAAATGCCATCCTCAATAATTCGAGTGCCGCACAAACATATAAAAATTTGACAGGTGATTATTTAGTAAACTTTGATGGGTCAACGAATACGACAGATACAAGTCAGTATATGTCTACAACAACGGGTGCAGGGGCTGTAAGTATTGGGGTGCAGTCTAAGTCAGGAGATTTAGCAACATCTTTCGGTACGCGCGCACAAGCGACTGGCGTAACATCTGTTGCATTAGGTGTTGGCTCTGCTTCTACTAAAGATGGTAGTGTTGCTTTAGGCGCTGGTAGTAAAACTGATGGAACTGCATCAAAGGTTACTCAAGCGACTGTTAATGGCGTAAGTTTTACTGGTTTTACTGGTGCGAGTAGTTTTGCTGGTACTGCAGCAGATGCTGGTCGCCAAGTATCAGTTGGTAATATTGGCAACGAACGCCAAATAAAGAATGTAGCACCAGGTGAACTTTCTGCGACATCTACAGATGCTATCAACGGTAGCCAAATTTATGCTGTTGCAAATACCTTAACTAATCAGATTCAATCAGCTAAGTCGACATCACCAATTGTATATACAGACGGTTCTGGTAATAAAGTAACTAAAGCAAATGACGGTAAGTGGTATCCATCCTCTTCAGTAGATGCTGGTGGTAATAAAGTAGGTTCACCAACGGAAGTATTAGCAACCAATGTCTCTACTCGACTTCAAGATGCGAATGGTTCTACGACCTCATCTATCAAGCTAACAAATGTTGCGAACGGAGCGGTGACATCTGGTTCTAAAGATGCAGTGAACGGTGGTCAGTTACAAGGTGTCGCAGACAGCGTTAAGACCGCAATTGGCGGCAACACGACCATTGATGCAACGACGGGTGCAATCAGCACAAGTAACATAGGTGGCACGGGATCGAACACGATTGATGGCGCGATCACGAGTGTAAAAAGCACAGCAGACGCAGCTAAAACGACAGCAGACAAAGGCATCAACTTTGGTGGTACGACAGGCAAGAACAACTATGCCTTGGGTAGTGATATCAATGTAAAAGGTGACAGTAACATCACCAGTACAACGGTCGCAGGTGGCGTTCAACTTGGCCTAGCGAACAATATTACCGTTGGTAGTGGTGCTGGAACGAACCCTGTGACGATTAACGGTACAACAGGTAGAGTTAGCGGCTTAACGAATAAGACGTGGAGCGGTACAGCTACATCAGGTCAAGCAGCAACAGAGGATCAATTAAAAACGGTAAGCGATGTTGCGAACAATGCGAATAAAGGCTGGAAAATCAATACTGGTGCTACGACAGGTGGAACAGTATCAGGTAACGCCTCAACGCAGGTTTCGCCAGACCAGGAAGTGAAGTTTATTGCAGGTAAGAATGTAGCAATTACACAAAGTGGTAAGGATATTACCGTTGCAACCAGCGATAACCCTGACTTTACTTCTGTTACAGCGGGGAATAGTAAATTAGATAACAGTGGTTTAGTTATTAAAGATGCAACTGGTGGTCTTAATGTAAGTAAAGATGGTGTTAAGTTTGTTGATGCTGATGGTGTAACACAAACAACAAACACACCAAGTCTTAATAAGACAGGCATCAATGCAGGTAACAACAAGATCACCAATGTTGCGAATGGAGCGGTAACATCTGGTTCTAAAGATGCAGTGAACGGTGGTCAGTTACAAGGTGTCGCAGACAGCGTTAAGACCGCAATTGGTGGTTCAACCACAATTGATGCGACAACTGGTGCAATCACGACCAATAACATTGGTGGCACAGGCTCGAACACAATTGATGGAGCAATCACAAGCGTTAAAGATGCAGCCACCAAAGCGAAAACAACGGTTACAGCTGGAGATAACGTTGTTGTGACCCCAACAACGAATGCAGATGGTTCAAGCAACTATCAAGTATCGACAGCGAAAGATGTGAACTTCGACAAGGTGACTGTAGGTACAGTTGTTGTAGATAAAACGACAGGTATCAATGCAGGTAATAAAAAGATCACCAATGTGACTGCTGGAGATATCAGTTCAGCGGCATCGACAGATGCGGTGAATGGTGGACAATTATTTACGACCAACCAAAATGTGACGACTGCTCAAAATGCGGCAGATGCAGCACAAGCGACAGCGGACAAAGGCATTAAGTTTGGAAATGGTACAAGCAGTAACCAATTTGCTTTAGGCGATACGCTGAATGTTAAAGGTTCAACAGATGGCAGCATCACCAGTACCACGACAGCAGATGGTGTACAGCTAGGCTTAGGTAATACCATTAAAGTTGGTACAGCGAATCCAGTCACTATTGATGGTACAGCAGGTACGATTGGTGGTTTAACGAATAAGACCTGGAACGGCACAGCAGTATCAGGTCAAGCAGCAACAGAAGATCAATTGGCAGCAGTTGATAGCAAGTTGGGTACGTTAGACGATGCAGCAGTTAAATACGACAATGCAACGACTAAAGACAAGATCACGCTTGTAGGAGCTGGTGGTACCACGATTACTAACGTAAAAGCGGGTGCGGTAAATTCAAGCTCAACTGATGCGGTAAATGGTAGTCAATTATTCAACACAGCGAATGATGTGAAGAATGCAATTGGTGGCAATACAACGATTGATGCAACAACTGGTGCCATCACGACCAATAACATTGGTGGCACAGGTTCGAACACGATTGATGGAGCGATCACAAGCGTTAAAGATGCAGCTACCAAAGCGAAAACGACGGTTACAGCTGGAGATAACGTTGTTGTGACTCCAACAACGAATGCAGATGGTTCAAGCAACTATCAAGTATCGACAGCGAAAGATGTGAACTTCGACAAGGTGACTGTAGGTACAGTTGTTGTAGATAAAACGACAGGTATCAATGCAGGTAATAAAAAGATCACCAATGTGACTGCTGGAGATATCAGTTCAGCGGCATCGACAGATGCAGTGAATGGTGGACAATTATTTACGACCAACCAAAATGTAACGACTGCTCAAAATGCGGCAGATGCAGCACAAGCGACAGCGGACAAAGGCATTAAGTTTGGAAATGGTACAAGCAGTAACCAATTTGCTTTAGGCGATACGCTGAATGTTAAAGGTTCAACAGATGGCAGCATCACCAGTACCACGACAGCAGATGGTGTACAGCTAGGCTTAGGTAATACCATTAAAGTTGGTACAGCGAATCCAGTCACTATTGATGGTACAGCAGGTACGATTGGTGGTTTAACGAATAAGACCTGGAACGGCACAGCAGTATCAGGTCAAGCAGCAACAGAAGATCAATTGGCAGCAGTTGATAGCAAGTTGGGTACGTTAGACGATGCAGCAGTTAAATACGACAATGCAACGACTAAAGACAAGATCACGCTTGTAGGAGCTGGTGGTACCACGATTACTAACGTAAAAGCGGGTGCGGTAAATTCAAGCTCAACTGATGCGGTAAATGGTAGTCAATTATTCAACACAGCGAATGATGTGAAGAATGCAATTGGTGGCAATACAACGATTGATGCAACAACTGGTGCCATCACGACCAATAACATTGGTGGCACAGGTTCGAACACGATTGATGGAGCGATCACAAGCGTTAAAGATGCAGCTACCAAAGCGAAAACGACGGTTACAGCTGGAGATAACGTTGTTGTGACTCCAACAACGAATGCAGATGGTTCAAGCAACTATCAAGTATCGACAGCGAAAGATGTGAACTTCGACAAGGTGACTGTAGGTACAGTTGTTGTAGATAAAACGACAGGTATCAATGCAGGTAATAAAAAGATCACCAATGTGACTGCTGGAGATATCAGTTCAGCGGCATCGACAGATGCAGTGAATGGTGGACAATTATTTACGACCAACCAAAATGTAACGACTGCTCAAAATGCGGCAGATGCAGCACAAGCGACAGCGGACAAAGGCATTAAGTTTGGAAATGGTACAAGCAGTAACCAATTTGCTTTAGGCGATACGCTGAATGTTAAAGGTTCAACAGATGGCAGCATCACCAGTACCACGACAGCAGATGGTGTACAGCTAGGCTTAGGTAATACCATTAAAGTTGGTACAGCGAATCCAGTCACTATTGATGGTACAGCAGGTACGATTGGTGGTTTAACGAATAAGACCTGGAACGGCACAGCAGTATCAGGTCAAGCAGCAACAGAAGATCAATTGGCAGCAGTTGATAGCAAGTTGGGTACGTTAGACGATGCAGCAGTTAAATACGACAATGCAACGACTAAAGACAAAGTGACTTTAGGCGGTGGTGCAGCAGGCACGACTATCACTAATGTGAAAGCGGGTGCAGTGACAGCGGCATCAAAAGATGCAGTGAATGGTAGCCAATTATTCAACACAGCGAATGATGTGAAAAATGCAATTGGCGGCAATACAACGATTGATGCAACAACTGGTGCGATCACGACCAATAACATTGGTGGCACAGGTTCGAACACGATTGATGGAGCGATCACAAGCGTTAAAGATGCAGCTACCAAAGCGAAAACGACGGTTACAGCTGGAGATAACGTTGTTGTGACCCCAACAACGAATGCAGATGGTTCAAGCAACTATCAAGTATCGACAGCGAAAGATGTGAACTTCGACAAGGTGACTGTAGGTACAGTTGTTGTAGATAAAACGACAGGTATCAATGCAGGTAATAAAAAGATCACCAATGTGACTGCTGGAGATATCAGTTCAGCGGCATCGACAGATGCAGTGAATGGTGGACAATTATTTACGACCAACCAAAATGTAACGACTGCTCAAAATGCGGCAGATGCAGCACAAGCGACAGCGGACAAAGGCATTAAGTTTGGAAATGGTACAAGCAGTAACCAATTTGCTTTAGGTGATACGCTGAATGTTAAAGGTTCAACAGATGGCAGCATTACCAGTACCACGACAGCAGATGGTGTACAGCTAGGCTTAGGCAATACCATTAAAGTTGGTACAGCGAATCCAGTCACTATTGATGGTACAGCAGGTACGATCGGTGGTTTAACGAACAAGACCTGGAATGGCACAGCAGTATCAGGTCAAGCAGCAACAGAAGATCAATTGGCAGCAGTTGATAGCAAGTTGGGTACGTTAGACGATGCAGCAGTTAAATACGACAACGCAACGACTAAAGACAAAGTGACTTTAGGCGGTGGTGCAGCAGGCACGACTATCACTAATGTGAAAGCGGGTGCAGTGACAGCGGCATCAAAAGATGCAGTGAATGGTAGCCAATTATTCAACACAGCGAATGATGTGAAAAATGCAATTGGCGGCAATACAACGATTGATGCAACAACTGGTGCGATCACGACCAATAACATTGGTGGCACAGGTTCGAACACGATTGATGGAGCGATCACAAGCGTTAAAGATGCAGCTACCAAAGCGAAAACGACGGTTACAGCTGGAGATAACGTTGTTGTGACCCCAACAACGAATGCAGATGGTTCAAGCAACTATCAAGTATCGACAGCGAAAGATGTGAACTTCGACAAGGTGACTGTAGGTACAGTTGTTGTAGATAAAACGACAGGTATCAATGCAGGTAATAAAAAGATCACCAATGTGACTGCTGGAGATATCAGTTCAGCAGCATCGACAGATGCAGTGAATGGTGGACAATTATTTACGACCAACCAAAATGTGACGACTGCTCAAAATGCGGCAGATGCAGCACAAGCGACAGCGGACAAAGGCATTAAGTTTGGAAATGGTACAAGCAGTAACCAATTTGCTTTAGGTGATACGCTGAATGTTAAAGGTTCAACAGATGGCAGCATTACCAGTACCACGACAGCAGATGGTGTACAGCTAGGCTTAGGCAATACCATTAAAGTTGGTACAGCGAATCCAGTCACTATTGATGGTACAGCAGGTACGATTGGTGGTTTAAGCAATAAGACATGGAACGGCACAGCGGTATCAGGTCAGGCAGCAACAGAAGATCAATTGGCAGCAGTTGATAGCAAGTTGGGTACGTTAGACGATGCAGCAGTCAAATATGACAATGCAACGACTAAAGACAAAGTGACTTTAGGCGGTGGTGCTGCAGGCACGACCATCACTAATGTGAAAGCTGGTGCAGTGACAGCGGCATCAAAAGATGCGGTGAATGGTAGCCAATTATTCAACACAGCAAATGATGTGAAGAATGCAATTGGTGGTTCAACCACAATTGATGCAACAACTGGTGCAATCACGACCAATAACATTGGTGGCACAGGATCGAACACGATTGATGGTGCGATCACAAGTGTTAAAGATGCAGCTACCAAAGCGAAAACGACGGTTACAGCTGGAGATAACGTTGTTGTCACTCCAACGACGAATGCAGATGGTTCAAGCAACTATCAAGTATCGACAGCGAAAGATGTGAACTTCGACAAGGTAACTGTAGGAAGTGTAGTTGTTGATAAAACAACGAACACGATCAAAGGTCTGAGCAACAAGACATGGAACGGCACAGCGGTATCAGGTCAAGCGGCGACAGAAGATCAATTGGCAGCAGTTGATAGCAAGTTGGGTACGTTAGACGATGCAGCAGTTAAATATGACAATGCAACGACTAAAGACAAGATCACGCTTGCAGGTACTGGTGGTACAACCATTACTAACGTTAAAGCAGGTGCGGTGAATTCAAGCTCAACTGATGCGGTAAATGGTAGTCAATTATTCAACACAGCAAATGATGTGAAGAATGCAATTGGTGGCAATACAACGATTGATGCGACAACTGGTGCAATCACGACCAATAACATTGGTGGTACAGGTTCGAACACAATTGATGGAGCGATCACAAGTGTTAAAGATGCAGCCACCAAAGCGAAAACAACGGTTACAGCTGGAGATAACGTTGTTGTGACCCCAACAACGAATGCAGATGGTTCAAGCAACTATCAAGTATCGACAGCGAAAGATGTGAACTTCGACAAGGTAACTGTAGGTACAGTTGTTGTAGATAAAACGACAGGTATCAATGCAGGTAATAAAAAGATCACCAATGTGACTGCTGGAGATATCAGCTCAGCGGCATCGACAGATGCAGTGAATGGTGGACAATTATTTACGACTAACCAAAATGTGACGACTGCTCAAAATGCGGCAGATGCAGCACAAGCGACAGCGGACAAAGGCATTAAGTTTGGAAATGGTACAAGCAGTAACCAATTTGCTTTAGGCGATACGCTGAATGTTAAAGGTTCAACAGATGGCAGCATTACCAGTACCACGACAGCAGATGGTGTACAGCTAGGCTTAGGCAATACCATTAAAGTTGGTACAGCGAATCCAGTCACTATTGATGGTACAGCAGGTACGATCGGTGGTTTAACGAACAAGACCTGGAACGGCACAGCAGTCTCAGGTCAGGCAGCAACAGAAGATCAATTGGCAGCAGTTGATAGCAAGTTGGGTACGTTAGACGATGCAGCAGTTAAATACGACAATGCAACGACTAAAGACAAAGTGACTTTAGGCGGTGGTGCAACAGGCACGACCATCACTAATGTGAAAGCTGGTGCAGTGACAGCGGCATCAAAAGATGCAGTGAATGGTAGTCAATTATTCAACACAGCAAATGATGTGAAGAATGCAATTGGTGGCAATACAACGATTGATGCGACAACTGGTGCAATCACGACCAATAACATTGGTGGTACAGGTTCGAACACAATTGATGGAGCGATCACAAGTGTTAAAGATGCAGCCACCAAAGCGAAAACAACGGTTACAGCTGGAGATAACGTTGTTGTGACCCCAACAACGAATGCAGATGGTTCAAGCAACTATCAAGTATCGACAGCGAAAGATGTGAACTTCGACAAGGTGACTGTAGGTACAGTTGTTGTAGATAAAACGACAGGTATCAATGCAGGTAATAAAAAGATCACCAATGTGACTGCTGGAGATATCAGCTCAGCGGCATCGACAGATGCAGTGAATGGTGGACAATTATTTACGACCAACCAAAATGTGACGACTGCTCAAAATGCGGCAGATGCAGCACAAGCGACAGCGGACAAAGGCATTAAGTTTGGAAATGGTACAAGCAGTAACCAATTTGCTTTAGGTGATACGCTGAATGTTAAAGGTTCAACAGATGGCAGCATTACCAGTACCACGACAGCAGATGGTGTACAGCTAGGCTTAGGCAATACCATTAAAGTTGGTACAGCGAATCCAGTCACTATTGATGGTACAGCAGGTACGATTGGTGGTTTAAGCAATAAGACATGGAACGGCACAGCGGTATCAGGTCAGGCAGCAACAGAAGATCAATTGGCAGCAGTTGATAGCAAGTTGGGTACGTTAGACGATGCAGCAGTCAAATATGACAATGCAACGACTAAAGACAAAGTGACTTTAGGCGGTGGTGCTGCAGGCACGACCATCACTAATGTGAAAGCTGGTGCAGTGACAGCGGCATCAAAAGATGCGGTGAATGGTAGCCAATTATTCAACACAGCAAATGATGTGAAGAATGCAATTGGTGGTTCAACCACAATTGATGCAACAACTGGTGCAATCACGACCAATAACATTGGTGGCACAGGATCGAACACGATTGATGGTGCGATCACAAGTGTTAAAGATGCAGCTACCAAAGCGAAAACGACGGTTACAGCTGGAGATAACGTTGTTGTGACCCCAACAACGAATGCAGATGGTTCAAGCAACTATCAAGTATCGACAGCGAAAGATGTGAACTTCGACAAGGTAACTGTAGGAAGTGTAGTTGTTGATAAAACAACGAACACGATCAAAGGTCTGAGCAACAAGACATGGAACGGCACAGCGGTATCAGGTCAAGCGGCGACAGAAGATCAATTGGCAGCAGTTGATAGCAAGTTGGGTACGTTAGACGATGCAGCAGTTAAATATGACAATGCAACGACTAAAGACAAGATCACGCTTGCAGGTACTGGTGGTACAACCATTACTAACGTGAAAGCTGGAGATATCAGCTCAGCAGCATCGACAGATGCGGTGAATGGTGGGCAATTATTTACGACCAATCAAAATGTGACGACTGCTCAAAATGCGGCAGATGCAGCACAAGCGACAGCGGACAAAGGCATTAAGTTTGGAAATGGTACAAGCAGTAACCAATTTGCTTTAGGCGATACGCTGAATGTTAAAGGTTCAACAGATGGCAGCATCACCAGTACCACGACAGCAGATGGTGTACAGCTAGGCTTAGGCAATACCATTAAAGTTGGTACAGCGAATCCAGTCACTATTGATGGTACAGCAGGTACGATTGGTGGTTTAACGAACAAGACATGGAACGGCACAGCAGTATCAGGTCAGGCAGCAACAGAAGATCAATTGGCAGCAGTTGATAGCAAGTTGGGTACGTTAGACGATGCAGCAGTTAAATACGACAATGCAACGACTAAAGACAAGATCACGCTTGCAGGTACTGGTGGTACCACGATTACTAACGTAAAAGCAGGTGCGGTGAATTCAAGCTCAACTGATGCAGTGAATGGTAGCCAATTATTCAACACAGCAAATGATGTGAAGAATGCAATTGGTGGTTCAACCACAATTGATGCAACAACTGGTGCAATCACGACCAATAACATTGGTGGTACAGGTTCGAACACGATTGATGGTGCGATCACAAGCGTTAAAGATGCAGCCACCAAAGCGAAAACGACGGTTACAGCAGGAGATAACGTTGTTGTGACCCCAACAACGAATGCAGATGGTTCAAGCAACTATCAAGTATCGACAGCGAAAGATGTGAACTTCGACAAGGTAACTGTAGGTACAGTTGTTGTAGATAAAACGACAGGTATCAATGCAGGTAATAAAAAGATCACCAATGTGACTGCTGGAGATATCAGCTCAGCGGCATCGACAGATGCAGTGAATGGTGGACAATTATTTACGACTAACCAAAATGTGACGACTGCTCAAAATGCGGCAGATGCAGCACAAGCGACAGCGGACAAAGGCATTAAGTTTGGAAATGGTACAAGCAGTAACCAATTTGCTTTAGGCGATACGCTGAATGTTAAAGGTTCAACAGATGGCAGCATTACCAGTACCACGACAGCAGATGGTGTACAGCTAGGCTTAGGCAATACCATTAAAGTTGGTACAGCGAATCCAGTCACTATTGATGGTACAGCAGGTACGATCGGTGGTTTAACGAACAAGACCTGGAACGGCACAGCAGTCTCAGGTCAGGCAGCAACAGAAGATCAATTGGCAGCAGTTGATAGCAAGTTGGGTACGTTAGACGATGCAGCAGTTAAATACGACAATGCAACGACTAAAGACAAAGTGACTTTAGGCGGTGGTGCAACAGGCACGACCATCACTAATGTGAAAGCTGGTGCAGTGACAGCGGCATCAAAAGATGCAGTGAATGGTAGTCAATTATTCAACACAGCAAATGATGTGAAGAATGCAATTGGTGGCAATACAACGATTGATGCGACAACTGGTGCAATCACGACCAATAACATTGGTGGTACAGGTTCGAACACAATTGATGGAGCGATCACAAGTGTTAAAGATGCAGCCACCAAAGCGAAAACAACGGTTACAGCTGGAGATAACGTTGTTGTGACCCCAACAACGAATGCAGATGGTTCAAGCAACTATCAAGTATCGACAGCGAAAGATGTGAACTTCGACAAGGTGACTGTAGGTACAGTTGTTGTAGATAAAACGACAGGTATCAATGCAGGTAATAAAAAGATCACCAATGTGACTGCTGGAGATATCAGCTCAGCGGCATCGACAGATGCAGTGAATGGTGGACAATTATTTACGACCAACCAAAATGTGACGACTGCTCAAAATGCGGCAGATGCAGCACAAGCGACAGCGGACAAAGGCATTAAGTTTGGAAATGGTACAAGCAGTAACCAATTTGCTTTAGGTGATACGCTGAATGTTAAAGGTTCAACAGATGGCAGCATTACCAGTACCACGACAGCAGATGGTGTACAGCTAGGCTTAGGCAATACCATTAAAGTTGGTACAGCGAATCCAGTCACTATTGATGGTACAGCAGGTACGATTGGTGGTTTAAGCAATAAGACATGGAACGGCACAGCGGTATCAGGTCAGGCAGCAACAGAAGATCAATTGGCAGCAGTTGATAGCAAGTTGGGTACGTTAGACGATGCAGCAGTCAAATATGACAATGCAACGACTAAAGACAAAGTGACTTTAGGCGGTGGTGCTGCAGGCACGACCATCACTAATGTGAAAGCTGGTGCAGTGACAGCGGCATCAAAAGATGCGGTGAATGGTAGCCAATTATTCAACACAGCAAATGATGTGAAGAATGCAATTGGTGGTTCAACCACAATTGATGCAACAACTGGTGCAATCACGACCAATAACATTGGTGGCACAGGATCGAACACGATTGATGGTGCGATCACAAGTGTTAAAGATGCAGCTACCAAAGCGAAAACGACGGTTACAGCTGGAGATAACGTTGTTGTCACTCCAACGACGAATGCAGATGGTTCAAGCAACTATCAAGTATCGACAGCGAAAGATGTGAACTTCGACAAGGTAACTGTAGGAAGTGTAGTTGTTGATAAAACAACGAACACGATCAAAGGTCTGAGCAACAAGACATGGAACGGCACAGCGGTATCAGGTCAAGCGGCGACAGAAGATCAATTGGCAGCAGTTGATAGCAAGTTGGGTACGTTAGACGATGCAGCAGTTAAATATGACAATGCAACGACTAAAGACAAGATCACGCTTGCAGGTACTGGTGGTACAACCATTACTAACGTTAAAGCAGGTGCGGTGAATTCAAGCTCAACTGATGCGGTAAATGGTAGTCAATTATTCAACACAGCAAATGATGTGAAGAATGCAATTGGTGGCAATACAACGATTGATGCGACAACTGGTGCAATCACGACCAATAACATTGGTGGTACAGGTTCGAACACAATTGATGGAGCGATCACAAGTGTTAAAGATGCAGCCACCAAAGCGAAAACAACGGTTACAGCTGGAGATAACGTTGTTGTGACCCCAACAACGAATGCAGATGGTTCAAGCAACTATCAAGTATCGACAGCGAAAGATGTGAACTTCGACAAGGTAACTGTAGGTACAGTTGTTGTAGATAAAACGACAGGTATCAATGCAGGTAATAAAAAGATCACCAATGTGACTGCTGGAGATATCAGCTCAGCGGCATCGACAGATGCAGTGAATGGTGGACAATTATTTACGACTAACCAAAATGTGACGACTGCTCAAAATGCGGCAGATGCAGCACAAGCGACAGCGGACAAAGGCATTAAGTTTGGAAATGGTACAAGCAGTAACCAATTTGCTTTAGGCGATACGCTGAATGTTAAAGGTTCAACAGATGGCAGCATCACCAGTACCACGACAGCAGATGGTGTACAGCTAGGCTTAGGCAATACCATTAAAGTTGGTACAGCGAATCCAGTCACTATTGATGGTACAGCAGGTACGATTGGTGGTTTAAGCAATAAGACCTGGAACGGCACAGCAGTATCAGGTCAAGCAGCAACAGAAGATCAATTGGCAGCAGTTGATAGCAAGTTGGGTACGTTAGACGATGCAGCAGTTAAATACGACAACGCAACGACTAAAGACAAAGTGACTTTAGGCGGTGGTGCAGCAGGCACGACTATCACTAATGTGAAAGCGGGTGCAGTGACAGCGGCATCAAAAGATGCAGTGAATGGTAGCCAATTATTCAACACAGCGAATGATGTGAAAAATGCAATTGGCGGCAATACAACGATTGATGCAACAACTGGTGCGATCACGACCAATAACATTGGTGGCACAGGTTCGAACACGATTGATGGAGCGATCACAAGCGTTAAAGATGCAGCTACCAAAGCGAAAACGACGGTTACAGCTGGAGATAACGTTGTTGTGACCCCAACAACGAATGCAGATGGTTCAAGCAACTATCAAGTATCGACAGCGAAAGATGTGAACTTCGACAAGGTGACTGTAGGTACAGTTGTTGTAGATAAAACGACAGGTATCAATGCAGGTAATAAAAAGATCACCAATGTGACTGCTGGAGATATCAGTTCAGCAGCATCGACAGATGCGGTGAATGGTGGACAATTATTTACGACCAACCAAAATGTAACGACTGCTCAAAATGCGGCAGATGCAGCACAAGCGACAGCGGACAAAGGCATTAAGTTTGGAAATGGTACAAGCAGTAACCAATTTGCTTTAGGTGATACGCTGAATGTTAAAGGTTCAACAGATGGCAGCATTACCAGTACCACGACAGCAGATGGTGTACAGCTAGGCTTAGGCAATACCATTAAAGTTGGTACAGCGAATCCAGTCACTATTGATGGTACAGCAGGTACGATTGGTGGTTTAAGCAATAAGACCTGGAACGGCACAGCAGTATCAGGTCAAGCAGCAACAGAAGATCAATTGGCAGCAGTTGATAGCAAGTTGGGTACGTTAGACGATGCAGCAGTTAAATACGACAATGCAACGACTAAAGACAAGATCACGCTTGTAGGAGCTGGTGGTACCACGATTACTAACGTAAAAGCGGGTGCGGTAAATTCAAGCTCAACTGATGCGGTAAATGGTAGTCAATTATTCAACACAGCGAATGATGTGAAGAATGCAATTGGTGGCAATACAACGATTGATGCAACAACTGGTGCGATCACGACCAATAACATTGGTGGCACAGGTTCGAACACGATTGATGGAGCGATCACAAGCGTTAAAGATGCAGCTACCAAAGCGAAAACGACGGTTACAGCTGGAGATAACGTTGTTGTGACCCCAACAACGAATGCAGATGGTTCAAGCAACTATCAAGTATCGACAGCGAAAGATGTGAACTTCGACAAGGTGACTGTAGGTACAGTTGTTGTAGATAAAACGACAGGTATCAATGCAGGTAATAAAAAGATCACCAATGTGACTGCTGGAGATATCAGTTCAGCAGCATCGACAGATGCAGTGAATGGTGGACAATTATTTACGACCAACCAAAATGTGACGACTGCTCAAAATGCGGCAGATGCAGCACAAGCGACAGCGGACAAAGGCATTAAGTTTGGAAATGGTACAAGCAGTAACCAATTTGCTTTAGGTGATACGCTGAATGTTAAAGGTTCAACAGATGGCAGCATTACCAGTACCACGACAGCAGATGGTGTACAGCTAGGCTTAGGCAATACCATTAAAGTTGGTACAGCGAATCCAGTCACTATTGATGGTACAGCAGGTACGATTGGTGGTTTAAGCAATAAGACCTGGAACGGCACAGCAGTATCAGGTCAAGCAGCAACAGAAGATCAATTGGCAGCAGTTGATAGCAAGTTGGGTACGTTAGACGATGCAGCAGTTAAATACGACAATGCAACGACTAAAGACAAAGTGACTTTAGGCGGTGGTGCAGCAGGCACGACTATCACTAACGTGAAAGCTGGAGATATCAGTTCAGCGGCATCGACAGATGCGGTGAATGGTGGACAATTATTTACGACCAACCAAAATGTGACGACTGCTCAAAATGCGGCAGATGCAGCACAAGCGACAGCGGACAAAGGCATTAAGTTTGGAAATGGTACAAGCAGTAACCAATTTGCTTTAGGCGATACGCTGAATGTTAAAGGTTCAACAGATGGCAGCATCACCAGTACCACGACAGCAGATGGTGTACAGCTAGGCTTAGGCAATACCATTAAAGTTGGTACAGCGAATCCAGTCACTATTGATGGTACAGCAGGTACGATTGGTGGTTTAAGCAATAAGACCTGGAACGGCACAGCAGTATCAGGTCAAGCAGCAACAGAAGATCAATTGGCAGCAGTTGATAGCAAGTTGGGTACGTTAGACGATGCAGCAGTTAAATACGACAATGCAACGACTAAAGACAAGATCACGCTTGTAGGAGCTGGTGGTACCACGATTACTAACGTAAAAGCGGGTGCGGTAAATTCAAGCTCAACTGATGCGGTAAATGGTAGTCAATTATTCAACACAGCGAATGATGTGAAGAATGCAATTGGTGGCAATACAACGATTGATGCAACAACTGGTGCGATCACGACCAATAACATTGGTGGCACAGGTTCGAACACGATTGATGGAGCGATCACAAGCGTTAAAGATGCAGCTACCAAAGCGAAAACGACGGTTACAGCTGGAGATAACGTTGTTGTGACCCCAACAACGAATGCAGATGGTTCAAGCAACTATCAAGTATCGACAGCGAAAGATGTAAACTTCGACAAGGTAACTGTAGGTACAGTTGTTGTAGATAAAACGACAGGTATCAATGCAGGTAATAAAAAGATCACCAATGTGACTGTTGGAGATATCAGTTCAGCGGCATCGACAGATGCGGTGAATGGTGGACAATTATTTACGACCAATCAAAATGTGACGACTGCTCAAAATGCGGCAGATGCAGCACAAGCGACAGCGGACAAAGGCATTAAGTTTGGAAATGGTACAAGCAGTAACCAATTTGCTTTAGGCGATACGCTGAATGTTAAAGGTTCAACAGATGGCAGCATCACCAGTACCACGACAGCAGATGGTGTACAGCTAGGCTTAGGTAATACCATTAAAGTTGGTACAGCGAATCCAGTCACTATTGATGGTACAGCAGGTACGATTGGTGGTTTAAGCAATAAGACCTGGAACGGCACAGCAGTATCAGGTCAAGCAGCAACAGAAGATCAATTGGCAGCAGTTGATAGCAAGTTGGGTACGTTAGACGATGCAGCAGTTAAATACGACAATGCAACGACTAAAGACAAGATCACGCTTGTAGGAGCTGGTGGTACCACGATTACTAACGTAAAAGCGGGTGCGGTAAATTCAAGCTCAACTGATGCGGTAAATGGTAGTCAATTATTCAACACAGCGAATGATGTGAAGAATGCAATTGGTGGCAATACAACGATTGATGCAACAACTGGTGCCATCACGACCAATAACATTGGTGGTACAGGTTCGAACACAATTGATGGAGCGATCACAAGCGTTAAAGATGCGGCCACTAAAGCGAAAACGACGGTTACAGCAGGAGATAACGTTGTTGTGACCCCAACGACGAATGCAGATGGTTCAAGCAACTATCAAGTATCGACAGCGAAAGATGTGAACTTCGACAAGGTGACTGTAGGAAGTGTCGTTATTGATAAGGCAAGCAATACCATTGAAGGCTTGAGTAATAAAGACATTAAAGCAGCTGATTTTGCAACTAAAGGTAGAGCTGCAACTGAAGAGCAATTGAAAGTTGCGATCAGCAATAACATTACAGAAGTTGTTGATGGTAATGGCAATAAGGTGAACATAATTGATCAGGTTGTAAATAAAAATCCTGATAACAAGAACCAAGACTCATTGTTCTTAACCTATGATAAGCAAGGTCAAGAAACGACAGATCGTCTGACGATTGGTCAAACGGTTCAGAAGATGAATACCGATGGTATCAAATTCTTCCATACCAATGCGGATACATCTAAAGGTGATTTGGGTACAACCAATGATTCAAGTGCGGGTGGTAAAAATTCTACAGCGATTGGTGTAAATGCAATTGTTTCAACTGGTGCAGACAGTGCAGTTGCTTTAGGCCATAACAGTAAAGCTGGCGGAAAAGAGTCAATTGCAATTGGTCAAGGTGCTGAGGCAACAGGTTTACAATCAATCAGTATTGGTACGGGTAACAAAGTGAAAGGTGATCACTCTGGTGCGATTGGTGATCCAACAATTGTTGATGGTGCGAACAGTTATTCTGTGGGTAACAATAACCAAGTGCTTACAGATGATACTTTTGTCCTTGGTAACAATGTGACGAAAACAGTGGCTGGATCAGTTGTGTTGGGCAATGGCTCAGCAGCGACAACAGGTGCTGGCGTTGCAGGTTATGCATTATCAGCGGCAACGGGTGCGGATAAAGCAGCAATCACTAAGACAACTTCAACTACAGGTGCAGTTGCCGTAGGTGATGAGGCGGGTGGTATCTACCGTCAAATTACGGGTGTTGCAGCTGGTCGTGCTGATGCGGATGCAGTGAACGTTGCTCAGTTGAAAGCTGTGGGTAATCAAGTTGTGACGACTCAAACTGCACTTGTAGATAGTTTGGGTGGCGGTGCTAAAGTTAATAATGATGGTACGATTACAGGACCGACTTATAATGTGGCACAAGGTAATCAGACCAATGTTGGTGATGCATTAACAGCACTTGACAAAGCGATTGGCTCGGTAGGAACAACATCGAAAACGACTGTGACGAATGGTCAAAATATTGTTGTGAAAAAGACCAAAAATGCTGATGGTTCAGATAACTATGAAGTTGAAACTGCAAAAGACTTGACGGTTGATTCTGTGAAAGCAGGTAACACTGTTTTGAACAATACTGGAATCACCATTGGTAATAATGCGGTTGTGTTAAACAACACTGGATTAACGATTGCGGGTGGTCCAAGTGTAACAACTCAGGGTATCAATGCCGGCAATAAACAGGTGACTAATGTTGCGGCTGGTACGAATGCAACAGATGCCGTGAACAAAGGTCAATTGGATAGCGCAATCAGCAATGTGAATAACAATGTGAATGAGCTTGCCAACAATGCAGTGAAATATGACGATGCCAAAAAAGACAAGATCACACTTGGCGGAGCCGATGGAACCACGATTACCAATGTAAAAGATGGTAAGGTTGAGCAAGGCTCTAAAGATGCAGTGAATGGTGGTCAGCTTGCGCAAGTTAAAGATAATTTGCAGGGGCAGATTACCAACAACACCAACGCTATTAATAACATTAAAAATGATATTAATAATGGTACTGTTGGTCTGGTTAAACAGGCGAATAGTAGTGCTGAGGTTACCGTAGCTAAAGACACTGGTGGTACGAGTGTAAATGTCGCTGGTACTGATGGTAATCGTGTTGTAACAGGTGTGAAAGATGGTGCAGTCAATGCAACGTCTAAAGATGCTGTAAATGGCTCACAACTTAATACGACTAATCAAAAGTTTGCTGAGTATTTAGGTGGCGGTGCCAAGTATGAAAATAATACTTATACAGCTCCTACTTATACAGTTGGTGATACCAAACATAACAATGTTGGTGGTGCGATAGATGCATTGAATAAAGCGGATCAAGCGTTAAGTAATCGTATTGATAATATTGATAACAAACTTGAGCAAGTATTCTATTCAACAAATCAGCGTATTGATGATGTAGAGAAAAAAGCCAATGCAGGTATTGCAGCGGCAATGGCATTGGAGGCAGCGCCATATGTAGCCGGTAAATATACCTATGCAGCAGGTGCTTCTTATCATGGTGGTGAAAATGCAGTCGGCGTAACTTTGCGTAAGACTGCGGATAATGGTCGTTGGTCTATCACGGGTGGTGTAGCTGCTGCATCACAAGGTGATCCAAGTGTACGTATTGGTATCAGTGGCGTAATTGACTAAGGGACCCGTTATGTCGGAGGGCCTTTAGGCTCTCCTCATCTCCAATAGATAAAGAGAGTTAAAATATGAAAAACATGATAAAAGCACTGGTTATCGGGATAGCATCTTCTTTTGCAATGATGACATTTGCAGCAGATGATGAAGTTGTTGTTCAACAAGAGGAAATCAAATTTCCAGCAGTTGAAAAGAGTTATCTTAAGCAAGTAAAACGTTATGAATATGATAATGTTGCTCGTTTAGGAACAGGCTTAAGCAAAGATCAAATCAGACATGTATTGGGAAATCCTCAATTTAGTGAAGGTCTGTTCTTTGTCAAAACTTGGAACTATGTACTAGATGTCCGTCAGCCGAATAGCCAGGATTATTTACGTTGTCAGTTGCGTGTAGACTTTGATAAGCAAGCGTTATCAGAACGCTTGTCGTGGAAAGGCGAGGCGTGTGAAGGTTTAATGGCTTGGGGGGCTAATAACCAGGTTCCCGCTGATACCAATTTAAATAGTTTACGTTCATCAAGTGTATTTTTTGCGTTTGATCGCTCAAATGCCAATGCAATTGAACAGGGTTCTAGCTCAGTGGCAGCAATTGCACAGCGAATCAAACAAGCACCAGCGAATAGTCCTATCATTGTTGCTGGCTTTGCCGATCCTTTGGGTAAATTTGCTTATAATCATCAGTTATCCGCACAACGTGCTAATACTGTTGCAAAATTATTGGTTAATGAGGGTATCGATGCAAATCGTATTCAAATTCAAGCCAATAGCCAAACTGACTTATACCAGCAATGTGCTGGACACAAGGCAAATAGTCAACTTGTCGGATGTTTGGCTCCAAATCGACGTGTTAACGTGAGTTGGTAAGAAATATTCAATAAAAAATGGCTACTTTATAGTAGCCATTTTTTATAAGCAGATATTTGGTAAAATTTATTATTTTTCAAATAAATACGATTTATTTTTACAATTGGTCAATTTTGATAATCTATTAGAAATGAATAGTAAGTACTAAAAACATAGCTAAATATTTAATAAAATTGATTTTTTCTTATGATTTTTATTTTTGAAATATCGCTTACATAAAATCTAATTTATGTGAACTGTCTGACAAAATATATATAGTTGTTTAAAAAATAATCTAAAATGCGCAGCATGAGCTAACATCATCAGATGTCAGTTTCATGTATTCAAATAATTAAAATGAGTATTTTTGAGTACGAATGGCATGAATAAAGGGCCTATTCGAGATGATATAAACTTATCGATCTCATAAATACTCAACACTTGTGAACAGTTTGAGAGGGAATACGATGTTGGAATCAAAGAAGTTAATTGTGTTGGATCAGATGCTGATCTTAACCAAAGAAGGTATGAATGATTTAGTTTATCAAAATGATACCTTACTTAAAGTTAAGATGATTTCGAATCAGCATATTGTGGTTGAAGATGATCATCAAATGAGTTTCCTATTAAAGCGACAAGATGAAAATGTCATTTGGTCATTTATTTAAGTCGGGATATAACAAGCATTTAAATTGAAAATGCTTGTTATACATAACGATTACTCAAAAGCTTGATGCTTTCTAACATCCTTTTTGATTATCATCTTTATTCTGATCCTATATGGGTGATGTTATTTTGACCGAATTGACGCTATCGAAATAAAAGCAGTCAATTCTATTTTCATGCTTTATCCTTAACTTGAATAAAACTATTGGGAAATAGCTAAGGATGGATCAGACAATGCAAAATAATAAATTCACAAGATTTTTAAAGCCCTTCGTTCTGTCATGCGTGTTTGCATCTTTATGGGCTGTGATCAATACAGTTTATGCTGCACCAGAAGCTAAGTTAGATTTAAGCCTTTCGCCTCATTCACAAAACAAAGTGAAGCAATTATTGAATGATCCAAAAACTTGGCAACAGATTCCAAAGCAAGTGACTTTATGTGTGTTTTCTCCGAATGGTGAGCATAGCGAAGCATTTGAACAAGCAACCAGTTATATCTCAGAAATTCCAAGTATCGTCCGTGTGGCCAAGCAGTTTGGTGTCAATATGAATGTGACACGTCCTTCACACTTACAATTCAAATTAGATTTCGATTATCCGAAACTGAAAAAACAGGCATCGACAATAGTTAATCTCAAGGTCTACACCAATGAAGCAGTCTTAACAGAAGACTTTAGAAGTAAACGCTGTGATGGGGCAGGGATCAGTAACTTACGTGCAAAACAGTTTAATAAATTTGTAGGGAGTGTCGATGCGATTGGTGCATTACAAACCTATAAGCAACTCAGTTCAGTGATTCAGGTTTTGGCTAATCCAAAATTTGATGAAAAGATGATAAATAATGATTATGAAGTAGTGGGGATTGTACCGCTAGGTGCAGCCTATATCATGGTGACTGATCGTAATATTAATACTTTGGCTAAAGCCGCTGGCAAGAAAGTTGCCGTGTTCCAATTTGATGAAACTCAAAAGAAATTGGTACAGAATGTGGGGGCACAACCTGTGTCAGTTGATTTAGTGACTGTGGGCGGTAAATTTAATAATAAAGAAGTGGATATCATGGCGGGACCAGCCATTTTATTTGAACCGCTAGAATTGCAAAAAGGCATGACTGATAAATCAGGTAAGGCAGTCGGTGGAATTATTAAATTTCCTGTGATTCAGGTAACTGGTACTTTGATTATGCATCGTAATAAGTTTCCAGCAGGGATGGGCTCAATTGCACGAGAAGTGATTTCAAAACAGTTAAATCCTGCATTTGAATTTGTCGACAAGATTGAAGCAAAAATTCCTGAGAAGTTTTGGTTGAAATTAAATGAAAGCGACAAACCTGGTTATGTCCGTTTAATGCGTGAAGCGCGTATTCAGATGACTAAAGAAGGGTTCTATGACAAAGATATGATGAAGTTGTTGAAACAGGTTCGTTGTTCACAAGACCCAAGCAATTATGAATGTGCTTTGAAAGATGAGTAATAAGCCATATCCAAAGAATTGATTATTTGATCGGTAAAAATGATTTACTTTAATTAGATTGATATCTATCAGACTACATCATGAATGTGATTAATAAGATTAAAAGTAAATTACAAAAACAAAATGTACGCTTGAATACACCAGCAACATGGCAGGACATTTTGGCTTTTGAATATAAGTATCAAGTCAAATTATCGCCAATTTTAAGAACTTACTTCTTAGAGTTTAATGGTATCGCTGATCGAGACATGGATGATAAATATTTTACTTTTTTGTCGCTAACTGACTTTCAATCTTTTGAAAGTATTGCAAGCGATTATGATAAAGATAAGTATTTATATCCGAACTGTTTTGTATTTTCGGACTATTTAGTCTGGTGTTGGGGGTATGTGGTACAACTCGATCAGCTTGGTTTGGATAGTGTCGTATATCAAGTGGGAGGGGCAGAAAAAACAAAAATTGCAGATTCTTTCACAGCATTTTTAAATCAATATTTAATCGATAGCGATGAATTATTATAAAAATATTTAATGGGGACTATTAAAAATCATAAGGTTAATTCGAGACAAATAAATTATTATAAATAGAATTAGACGTTGAATTATTATTTTTTAATTATCTTTGAAAAAGATACTCCAGAGGTGCCGCTGCATGGTCGTTACCCTGAACCCGATGAGTTCAAGGTGGAGGTGACGCATACTTAATGGGTTTCCTACTCGAGGCAGGCATACACTCAAAATACACAGAACACATCCATAAATTTAAGTATCGGCAGGGGAATAGACGTACTGGCGAACACCCTAGAGATAGCTTTAGTATACCCGATCTTTACATGATGGCAATCACTGCATGTAAAGATACTTACTAATTGATGGGGCTTTGTGCAATTTTACTCAACAGTTTGTTCGACATCTTCCAAAATCGTTTGTAGAAGATGTTCGCAATGCGCATATTCCTGTAAAGACTTGTTTAAACTAAAGACTTCTTGTGCCATCTGTAACGCAACCATAATCACAAGCTTATTATGTTCAACCCGTGGGGCACTACGTCGCATGTCATGGAATTTTTGATTGAGTAATTCTGCGGCACGCTCTAATTCTTCACGTTTTTCTTCTGTCGTATTAAGACGGAAAGTCTGTTCAATTAAGCGAAGTTCGACAACGATTGGTTCACTCATGCTTAGATCTCCTCTTGGGTTTCAGCATTTGGGTGTGCAAGCTGTTGAATTTCTTGTGCGTGCTGATCCTGTGCTGTGCCTAAAATTGAAAGGCGCTGAATAATGGCCTCAACTTTGGATTTCGCCAGCTCATTTTTTTGTAATAAGCGATCACGGTCTTGTTGTAAATCTTGAATCTCTTGCTGACTATGACGTTGCTGTGCTTGTAATTTCTCTTTATTCACACGTAAGTCATTACGCTCAGCCAAGATTTCTTGGAAGCGATTTTTTAAATCAGTGGTGCTTTTCTCTAAGCGGCTATAACGTTCCGCTAAAGTTGTTGCATCTTGATTCAGTTGTTTAAATTGATCTTGTAACTGAGTCAGTTGTTCAGTTAAGTTATCAACTTCTTCCTGCTTTTGCGTGATGATGCTATTTTTCTGCACAATTTGTGCATGTTGGTCAGTTTCAGCTAATTGCTTAGCTTCGGTGAGCGAAGTATTTTCTCGCTCTAAGTGATGTAGGCGTGTTTTTAAAACACCAATATGCGCTTGTAGACGCTGTAATTGTTCTAACATAACGAAGGTCGCACAGAGTTGCAATCAAAGGTAATATATACAGCAGTATAGAGGTTGGATAAACGAATGCAAGACGATATTTCAGGTTGGACAGAATGGAATGCTCATTTTGATGGGATTGAAGAAATTTCAAGCCCAAGTGAGTTACACGGTTTGCTAACAGGTATAGTTTGTGTGACACAAGCACCAAGCGCAGATGAATGGTCACAAATCTTAAACACCCTGAATGTGCCTGCTTTACAGCCAGAAGCACTGCAAAGTTTAACGGATGAAGCAGAAGATGTTGCACATGCTTTATCTGATGATGAATTAGATTATTTACCGATGCTCCCAGATGACAATCATTTACTGGCAGATCGTGTTCAGGCCTTGGCGGACTGGTGTGCAGGTGTGGTGCTAGGTTTTGGTTTGGCTTCTGGTCATATCCGAGCTGAGGAACAAGAGCTGATTGAACACTTACAAGATGTTGCAGCTGTTGAGTTTGAAGACTCGGATAATGATGAAGAAGGTGAAGAAAGCTATCAGGAACTCTATGAGTTTGTACGCTTAATTCCTGTCAGCTTATCGATTGGTCGTACCAAGATTCCTGTAGCCGAAAGTTCTTTATTACAAAACTTTCATGCGAAAAGCAGAAATCAAGACAACCCAGCTGATCCACAAACAGTGGTAGAAATGTTTACCCCACATCGTCCGAGTTAACTCGGGCGGTGCCTTAATCCCTTATAAATAAAGATACTTACAATCATTCATCTTCATCAGAAGGACAATATGAAATTAAGTCAAGCCGATTTTAAACAACGTCGTGATCTTCTCGCTAAAAAAATAGGTAGCAATAGCATTGCAATTATTGCGACACGAGCAGAAATGTATCGTAATCGCGATGCTGATTATAAATATCGTGCCGACAGCAGTTTTTATTATCTCACTGGATTTGCAGAGCCAGAAGCAGTTGCTGTTATCGAAACCTTTGAAGAAGGTGAGGAGTATAGCTACAGTTTGTTCTGCCGCGAACGTGATCGTGAAATGGAAATTTGGCATGGCTATCGTGCAGGTATTGATGGCGCGATTGAAATTTATGATGCAGATGAAGCTTATGCGATTGACTTGTTAGATGAAGAAATCATCGAAAAATTATTAAATAAACAACGTCTTTATTATCGTATTGGACAACAAGCAGAGTTTGATGCACGTGTTAGTCAGTGGATTCAAAAGGCGGATGCAGAACAACGTCGTGGTAGTGCGGCACCTGCTGAGTTGATTCAGCTTGATCGTATTGTTGATGAAATGCGCCTGAAAAAATCGGCACAAGAAATTGAGTTGATGCAGATCGCCTCGAATATCAGTGCCGAAGCACATACCCGTGCCATGCAAACCGTTAAACCGAATATGATGGAGTATACACTGGAAGCAGAACTTAATTATATCTTTGGGAAAAACGGCTGTGTACCGTCGTATAACAGTATTGTCGGTGGCGGTGAAAATGCCTGTATTTTGCATTATGTTGAAAATAACAAACCACTCAAAGATGGTGATTTAGTGCTGATTGATGCAGCGTGTGAATATGAATTCTATGCGTCTGATATTACGCGTACATTCCCTGTCAATGGTAAGTTTAGTCCTGAACAGAAGGCTTTATATAATATTGTGTTAGATGCGCAGCTTGCTGCAATTGATGCGACACGTATTGGCAATCACTATAAATACCCACATCAAGTTGCAGTGAAAATCTTAACCCAAGGTTTAGTTGATCTTGGTTTGATTAGTGGCGATGTTGATGAGTTGGTTGAAAGTGAAGCCTTCCGTCAATTCTTTATGCATGGTACAGGTCATTGGCTCGGTATGGATGTACATGATGTTGGTGCGTACAAGACTGGCGAAGACTGGCGTGCTTATGAAGCAGGCATGGTGGTCACTGTTGAACCTGGTTTATATGTTGCACCTGATGACGAAACTGTCGATGCAAAATGGCGTGGCATTGGTATTCGTATCGAAGATGATATTGTTGTGACGGAAAATGGACCATTAGTTCTAACCAAGAATGTGGTGAAAACCGTTGAAGATATTGAAAGCTTGATGGCAAGTCATTAATTAATTCCTCATTTTATTAGCTTGTTTATTTTTTATGTCTCACCTGTATAACGCATGGTGAGACAAGGTAAAAAATATGAAGATGGATTTAGAAGGAAGACCCTATCTGACTCAGTTTAGTGAGGATGGGTTTATTGATTGTGTCTTTCGGATAGATAATTTGATTGAAACTGAATCAAGTTATCAATTTCATATGCTCAGCTCATTGAATGGGGAGTACCTAGGGCTAAATGCTGAAGTAGTTAAAAGCATGGAAGGCGGTATTGATCATGAAATGCATATTATTAAAGAACATGTTTATCATCGAGGAGTCATTTTATCTCGGTCGGGTAGAGAGAGTGATAATTTATTAAATAGCTTAAGTCACCTTTACCAGTTGCCGTTCACTAAACAATACAAGATGCGTGAAGTAGAGTCATTCACAGCTATTGCTCTTCATCAAGGTCGCTTGAACATGCGAGAAGAACAAATAGGAATAAAAATTTTCGGTCGAGATGATGAAGAACAATATGATTTAGATAAAGATTATCATGAATCCTTTTTCAATCTTGATCTAAAACATGGCTTTGTATATTGGAATGAAAAAGATCAGTCTTATAGAGAATCTATTATCAATGGATTGTCTGAATAAAATTGCTAAGTATGATCAAAAGAACGTCTTTTGATGGGGTGTTTTTTTAATTATTAATGGCTCTAACAATAACCACTTTTAATGCATCTTATTGATATAAAAACATAGACCAAACAAAGTACAAATTCCCTTCCTGATTTAAGTTAGAGTAAGATAGTCCCGAAACATCAAGTCATGAAAAATTGATAAGGAATAATATTATGCAGCAACAAGTCATCATTGTCGGTGGAGGTATGGTTGGACTCAGCCTTGCTTTAATGTTGGCAAAATCTAATATCGCAGTAAAGTTATTAGAAGCTGTGAAATATCCGAATTTTGATGATGAAAATGTTGCACCTTATCATTCGAGTTTTGATGCGCGTAATACCGCATTGTCTCGTCGTAGCGTACAGATTTACCAAAAATTAGACTTATGGGAAGCTTTACAGCAACATGCTACCCCAATTCTGCAAGTACATATTACTGAGCAGGGAAGTTTTGGTAAGGCTCGCTTAGTTGCAGAGCAAGAAAAAGTAGAAAGCTTTGGACAGGTCATTGAGAATGCTTGGCTTGGCCGCGTATTATTGACTCAAGTTCGTCAACAGCCATTGATTGAATTGATTGATGGTGTGCAAGTAACTTCATTGACGCAAGATGCAGATCAGGTACAAATTGAAGCGATGCGTAATGGTGAATATATCCATTCCTTAAAGTCTAAGTTAGTGATTGCAGCTGATGGTCGTGATTCATTCTGCCGCCAAGCGATTGGGGTAGGTGTGGATGAACATGATTATGACCAAGTGGCGATCGTTACGACCGTACAGACGTCTAAACCGCACCAGCATGTTGGTTTTGAGCGTTTTAGTGCGTTGGGACCATTAGCTCTATTGCCTTTACCGGGTGAATACCGTCGCTCAGTGGTTTGGCCTGTAAAAAAGGGTACTGAAGCAGAATGGTTAGGTGAAGAAAATGATCAACATTTCCTTGATGCCTTACAGGAAACTTATGGTGATCGAGCAGGGAAATTTGAAAAAACGGGCAAGCGTTTTAGCTATCCATTGTCACAAGTCTTGGCCGATAAGCAAGCCGTTGGGCGTGTAGTACTGATGGGCAATGCGGCACATACCATTCATCCTGTGGCAGGACAAGGTTTTAACCTGTGTTTGCGTGATGCAGATGTGTTGGTTCGTTTTCTGATGGAGCAACTGGCTAAGTCAGATGATATTGGCGCACCTGAAAATTTACTGGCCTATGAGCAATCCCGTTTAAAAGATCAGCAGCGTGTAATTAAGTTCTGTGATTCGGTGGTACGTGGTTTTAGTAATCAAAATCCAATCCTCAAATTATTGCGCAATACGGGGCTGATTGCTTTTGATGTGATTCCGGGTGTTAAGCCTTTGGTTGCCAATTATGCAATGGGGCTAAAAGCATGAGTGAAATCTTAGATGTCGTCATTGTTGGTGGTGGTCTAGTTGGCGGTTTAACGGCTTTGTTACTCGCGCAAGGTGGGGTGCAGGCGACAGTACTAGATGCTGCACCTGTACTTGATCAGGACAAAACTTTGGCTGTGATGAATCCACGTGTATTGGCACTCAGTCAAGCGACTATTCATTTACTCAAAACAGTAGATGTCTGGGATGATTTAGCACGCCAGATGCCATATTCAGGCATGCAAGTCTGGAATAAAAATGGCTATGGTGAAATTAATTTTGGCCATGCATCTGAACAGCAACCTCAATCAGATCAGGCTTTAGGTTCAATGGTCGAGCCAAGTGTTTTGAATGTTGCGATTCAACAAAAAATGCTGCAACAACTTAAAGACTATCGCACCCAAGTCAAAGTCATTCGGATCGAACAAATTCCACAAGGTTGGTCAATTCAATTGGCGGATGGTACAACATTAAAAACCAAGTTGCTGATTGGTGCGGATGGCGCGAATTCTTTTGTGCGTGAGCAGGCTTACATCGATTTAGATGTACTAGACTATAAGCAGGCCGCGATCAGCTGTGCGATTAAAACTACGCAACCAAATCAATATGTGGCGCGACAGATTTTCTTGCCAACAGGACCATTAGCTTATTTGCCGATGGCGAGTCTTGATCCACAAGAAAACGGTTATTGGCAATCGATTGTTTGGACCTTACCTGATGATTATGCAGATGAATATTCGGCACTCAGTGATCAAGCATTTATGCAACTCTTGACGCAAGAAAGCCTACATATGTTGGGTGAAGTAGTAGAGGTCCGTTCCAGAGCACAATTCCCATTAAAAGCACGTGCAGCGCAACGCTATATCAAATCAGGCTTAGCATTGATCGGTGATGCTGCACATGTGATTCATCCTTTGGCTGGGCAAGGTGTGAATATTGGTTGCCTTGATGCAGCTGTATTGTGTGATGTATTACTGCATGATTTAAACCGTGGTGCGTGGGCGAACGATCAAACCTTATTGCGTTATGAACATCAACGTAAGGGGCAGAACGATGCCATGATGCATAGTATGTCTGCAATTGGATGGTTAGAAAGTTCAGAGCTATTTCCTTTTGTTTGGGCGCGAAATTTTGGTCTAAAACAGGTTGAACAGTTCGACTGGTTTAAAGATCGCTTTATGCAACAGGCCAATGGTCTGAGTGCTTTAAAACAGACACGCTATGTTTGCTAAAAAATAGTAGATATTTTTTAAACAATCATTTATAAATCAGAGTGAATTTGGTCATAAAAAGTACGTTTTAATCAATATTGTGCTTTGCTAAATGTGAAGAGCTTGCTAAATTCCACCTAGTTCTGATGGCCAAATAGCGATGATGAGAGTTTAGTCATTGTGGGGAGATGAAGATGACAGAAATGAATGATTACGACGAAAATACAGAAGACTCTGCTGTAGACGACGAAGAGGCGAAAGCAGCAGAAAGTGGTGCGGATAGTGAAGAATCGGCTGCTAATGATGCTGATCTTGCTGAAGCGGAAACATTAACGGTAACCGCCAAGCAGAAACAACGCCAAGCTTTAGAAGATGAAGTTGCTGCGTTTCTAGCGCGTGGTGGACGTATTACTGAAGTTCCGCCAGACGAGCATCAAGATTAAGTCTGAAAGGGCATAAAAGCATCACGATTGTGGTGCTTTTTTATGGTGATGTGATTCATGCTCACATTCGAGTGGCTGGTGTAGCTCTTTTAAAATGCCACATTGCTCTATGGTACGGTGTTGAGAGCATTGCTGTTTTAAATGGATTAAATCCTGTTTCAGATGTTCTAGATTTTTAATCTTCTGAGAAACCTCAGCAAGATATTGATCAATCAGGTGATCGACTTGCATACAAGTTTGATTTGGATCTTCTGCTAAACCCTTAAGCTTTTGGATATCTTGTATGGTGATACCGAGTTCTCGACAATGCTTTAAAAATAACAATTCTGAAAGCATCTGTTCCGAATAATGACGGTAATTTCCTGCTGTTCGTTGGGCTTTTTCTAGCAGCCCAATTTTTTCGTAATACCGAATCGTATCCACAGATACACCTGATTTTTTTGCCAACTGTCCAATGCTAAAACTGATCATGCTTGACTCTGGAGTTACTCTAGGGTTTTAAATCACTATAAAAGATTATGTGAGAAAAGTCATGGCAGGATGTGGATGCAATACGGCATGTGCCCCAGCAAAACAAATTAGTCCAAAATTTAGAAAAGCACTGTGGATCGCACTGGTTCTAAATGCATTGATGTTTTTTGTCGAAATTATAGGGGGATCACAAGCAAGATCTGTGTCATTGTGGGCAGATGCATTGGATTTTGCTGGTGATGCGGCGAACTATGCAATTTCTTTAGCTGTGTTATCCATGACGTTATATTGGCGTGCGACAGCAGCTTTACTGAAAGGGATGACCATGGCTGCATTTGGTATTTTTGTGATTGTTAAAGTATTCTGGTCGTGGTGGTTAGGGCTAACACCTGAACCCATGCTCATGGGGGCGATTGGTGTACTGGCATTGGCTGTTAATGTTATCTCTGCACTGATGCTCTATGCATTTCGTGATGGCGACGCCAATATGCGTTCGGTCTGGTTATGCAGTCGCAACGATGCGATTGCCAATATTGCGATCATCATTGCTGCTGTTGGTGTGTTAGGCACTGGAACCATGTTCCCTGATTTATTCGTGGCTTTTATTATTGCGTATCTCGGTGTTTCTTCTGGTTGGGCTGTGATTAAGCAGGCGAGAATGGAAAGAAAAGTAGATCAAGCGAATATCATGACCAAGGCCTAAGGCACATTCTTGTTATTGAAGATTCAGATGATAAAGGGAGATTTTTGATCTCCCTTTATACTTTATTGATCTTGTTGGGTGAGTTCCAAAGCACGTTGGTACGCTACTTTCTTTTTAATACCAGTCAAATCAGCAGCCAGTTGTGATGCTGCTTTTACCGATAAATCCTGTAATAAGCGTTTTAACAACTCATCCAATTTATCCTGTTCCATATCTTTTTCCGCAGATGCGCCACCAACCACGACCACAATTTCACCCTTTTCTTGATTGTGATCATTTTCTATAAAAGTAACTAATTCCTTTAAGGTCATCTTCTTAATGGTCTCAAAGGTCTTGGTAATTTCACGGGCGAAGCCAACAGGTCGGTCTTCACCAAAAACCTGAGCCATATCTTGGATGCTCGCTAGAATACGATGTGGTGCTTCATAGAAAATAAGTGTTTGTGTTTCATCTTTCAATTTTTCAAGCTGGCTAATTCGTTGCGATGATTTTGAAGGTAAAAATCCCTCAAAACTAAAACGATCACTTGGCAGGCCAACGGCACTCAATGCCGCAATTGCTGCACAAGCACCAGGCACTGGAATCACACGGATACCATGTTCTTGAGCGGCACGAACCAGTTTAAAACCTGGGTCACTAATCAGGGGAGTACCCGCATCACTGATTAAGGCAACACTCTCACCCTTTAGCATTTTTTGGAGAAGTTGATCAATTTTGTTACTTTCGTTGTGATCATGACACGCTGTGAGTGGAGTTGCGATATTATAGTGCTTGAATAATTGAGCAGATTGACGAGTGTCTTCTGCGGCAACCACCGATACGGATTTTAAAATATCAATTGCGCGAAAGGTCATATCATCTAAGTGCCCAATCGGGGTTGCTACAACAAATAATTGAGCACTCATAAAAGGTAACTCCCTAATGTATTACAAAAAATATTGGCTGCTATTGTGTTTGGCAGCATGTGTAAGTCCAGTTTATGCGGACGTACTGGTGATTCTACCCGAATCTGGTACGATGGCGCGAGCTGGTCAGAGCATCAAACGTGGTTTCTTGAGTGCTTATACAGCATCTGGTAGTAAAGAAAAAATCATTTTTGTAGATTCAGCTAAAAACAACATCGATACCATTTTCAAGAAAAGAGTGAATAACAAAACTCGACTGATTGTTGGACCGCTGGCCAGACCTGAAATTGAAAGTGTAATGCAACAAAATCCAGCAATACCTGTACTTGCACTGAACGATGTGAATAGTCAGGCCACCAATGTATGGCAATTTAGTTTGGCAAAACAACATGATGCTGCTGCATTAACTCAACTCTTGAAGAAAGATAAAATTAAGAACCTATTGGTGTTGCGCCAAGCTGGAACTGAAGCAGCAACGGAACTATTTATGATGGCACTGATGTCTGAGTTTGGCTCAGATATTCATGTAGTTAATGAGCTGCCAAAAAAACTTGCTCGTAAACAAGGATTATTATTGCTGGGCGATCAGCCGTGGTTAGAGCAACTTGGACCATTACCTGAAAAAAATATTTATGCTACTGCACTGAGTATTGAACAAGATAAGACTATTCCGATGGGACTCAGTTTTTGTGATACACCAGCTTTATATAACGGACAATGGGCAGACCTCGTTGCTGCATATAAAGAACAACCAGAAAATATGGCGTTCCAGCGTTTATTAGCCTTTGGTGGTGATGCATGGAGTATTAGTCAGCAATTTTTAAATAGCCCAGATCGTCATTTTTCGTTTGAGGGTCGAACAGGGGCAATTAATGTGAAAGACGGGAAAGTCTATCGCCAACCTTATTGCTATCAACAGCAGAAAAAGGGCATTCAAGCATTGAAATAAAATTGGACAGGTATGTCACAGCAAATACATGATTTAGGGCAATGGGCTGAACAGACTGCGCTTGCACTTTTACAGTCGCAACAATATCGATGTGTAGCGCGGAATTATCATTCACGTTATGGGGAAATTGACTTAATCGTTGAGCGAGATAGAGAGCTGGTTTTTGTCGAAGTCAAAGCCAGATCGAAAGGAAGTTATGCGGAAGCCTGTGAAGTGATTTCACTTGCTCAGCAAGGTAAAATCATTAAGACTGCACAATTATTTTTACAGAAATCTCCACATTATGATGACTTTGATTGTCGTTTTGATGTGATTTGTTTTGATTTTCCACAGAAAATTGCAAAAACAGTACAACCAGATTTTTCAAAATTGCAGTATGATCAGCAATGGATTGAACACGCATTTACTTTAGATTGATCTATACGTCTCATCTAAAGCTAAATATTGAAAATTGAACAAATTTGTTTGTAGATAGGGAGTCTTGCCAAGTGTTAAAACGTTTATCGATTACGTTGCTTTGCGCTGCAAGTTTATCGGGATGTGCTAGTTTTATTTCTGGTGGCACAGGAAGTTCACCCGTTGGCACGAACAGTGGTGAACGTAGTCTTGGGCAGATTTTTATTGATTCTTCGATCAAGCGTACTGCAAATATTAATTTGTATAAATTAGATCACCGCTTTAAACAGTCACGTATCAACATTGAAAGTTTTCACAGCAATGTGTTATTGACAGGACAAGTCCCTGATCCATATTTAAAACAACTGGCTGAAGATAACTTACGTTCAATGTCAGATGTTAAAGCCGTACATAACTACATTACGGTGGGTGATAAGGTCGGTTATAACACCATCATGCAAGATGCAACAGTTACGGCGAATACCCGTGGTCTGTTGATGAAAGCACCTGTTGTTTCTGACAGTAAAGTTCTTGTACATACTGAAAATGGTGTGTTGTATGTGATGGGACGTTTAAATACAGCTGAATCAAGAGATTTAGATGACGTCTTACAAAAAGTTGGTAATGTGAGTAAAATTGTCACGCTCATTGACAATACGGATCAACCTTCAGGTACTGTAGCTAGTTCGACGGCAGCAACACCAATGGTGGGTACTGCGACTACACAGCCTTTAGTTGAAACGCCAGTTGCAATTGATCCTGATCAGGCGGAACCTGCAACCATTACTCCAACTAATCCTTAATTTATGAAGCAACTTATTCAACAAGTACAAGAAAATGTAATCAAGGCGAAAACCCTTTATCAAGAGTTTCGCCTTTACGATTTTGCTAGTTATTCGATTAATTACCTGACGCCTAAAGATAGCTTTGAGAAGGAAGAGCATCTTGCTTATGGATTGAAAGCAAGACAGCGTTTGGATCTCTATCGGACTAAGAATCCTAAAAAGCAAAGACCACTGATTGTGTTTGTGCATGGCGGCTCTTGGCAGCATGGTAATAAACGTGACTATTTATTTGTTGGTGAGAGCTTTGCACGTGACGGTTATGATGTTGCGGTCATTAATTACCATCTTGCACCGGAACATATTTTCCCAACGTTTATCGATGATATTGCCCAGGCGATTCATTATTTAAGTCAAAATCAAGATAAATTGAATATTTCCACCGATAATATCATTCTGATGGGGCATTCTGCGGGTGCTTTTAATGTGATGTCTGTGGTGTATTCAGCTTATTCACAAAACTTTAAGTATAAAGATAAGATTCGGGCAATTGTGGGAATGGCTGGTCCCTACCATTTTGATTATAAGGGCGATCCGTTGGCAGAGCATGCTTTTGATCAGAAAGTATCGTACCAACAAGTGATGCCTTATTATTTTATAGAGCCGAATCAGATTAAGCATTATTTGCTAATGGCTGAGCAAGATCAGGTGGTCGGTAAAGAAAACAGTTTTGATCTGGATAAAGCATTAAGAGAGAAGGGGAATCACAGTCACATTGCTGTGATTCCAAAGACGGGACATATTACCATTGTGGCAACACTTGCAAGTCTAATGAGCCATTATTTCAAAACTAAGCGGACGATCCTGCACTTTTTAGATGAAGCCTTAGAGCCTTAAAATAAATTTAAAAATCATTTAACAAGGATATCTAAGAACTTTAGATATCCTTTTTTATTTCAAGATTTTATCTATTTTCCACATTGAATTGCATCGCTTCAACGATCAGATGAATACCTGTTTGTGGATCGATTCTTAGTGCATCGCAATACCAGATATATTCCACCACATCTAAACGACGTTCGCCTTGCTCTACTTTTTGTACATACGAGTGCGGTTTATCCATGCGTATTGCTAATTCACGCATAGTTAAGTTCTGTATTTTGCGCTGACTTTTAAGCCATTGGCACAAAATGTTCATTTCATTGGTATGGATACTACTTGTCATTGTACCTATTTATGGTAAATTGGCTTGATTACCCAAAACAGGTACAAAGGTTGTGTGGCGTAAAGCATTAAAAATGCCAAGTATGAGTTGTAAGTCATGAAAAGAATCAAATGATTAGAGATGGATTTGATATGAAAAAAAGATGTGTGAAAAAGTGTAATTACAAAAAATATTTCTTTCTCAGCAGCCGTTAGGAGCAGTAGGATGGGGTATAAAAGTGGGAATAATCAGCTAAAAAAATGGGCTAAAACGTTGGTAAATCATGATAATTCTCAACCCATTTTAACATTACAGGCACAACCACTTGATTCGGAGATATTTCCACAAGAAGTTGTCGCTGCAACATTAGCAAATCTATTTCATTTTTTAATACGAAACGACCATGGTCAATGTGATATAGCTTTTTACCCTGTTATACAGCAATTATTTAGTCATTATCCTAGAGCGCAGCAGAAGTTAGTTGAGAATATACTCAATACAGTGTCTAAGAGAGAACTAGAGTCGATTTCATTGCAGCTATTGAGTATTTCGGAACTTCTGGATAAGCAATCGAAAGCTTGGGTCATTCAGCAGTCGCTACGGATCATGTTTTACAGACAATGGTCTGATCAACAAGTCCGTAGCACCTTGAAACAGTTATCAACAGGATTAGTACTTGATTCACAGCATATACAAACGATTATTGAAAATATTCAAGAACTGTACTGATCAATGTCCATCTCTTAACATAAGAGCTTTTAGTTTAAGCCACTTTATTGCTTTCAATCATTTGCATGATCATGCTATGTGCAATACTACCTTTGAATGGAATTTCAGGAAGTTGATCGAACTTAAAGAATTGGGCTTCACTGATCTCTTCGAGTTGTAGCTGAATTTCACCTGAATCATATTCAGCATGGAAGGCTATCATAAGATTACTTGGGAATGGCCATGGCTGACTCGACATATAACGAATATTTTTGAGTTTGAGCCCAACCTCTTCAAATGCCTCGCGTTGCACGGCTTCTTCTAAAGTTTCACCCACCTCAACAAAACCAGCAATTAACCCGTACATATTGCTTTTATTGTGTGCAGATTTTGCCAATAGAACTTCATCTTTACCTTTGGTAATAATGGTAATGATACAAGGCTGTACGCGAGGATATTGATGATAAGCACAGGCAGGACACACCATGGCATATTCTTTAGGATGAATTTCAGTGGCATGCCCACAATGACTACAGAATTTGTGGTTGCGTCGCCATTCTAGTAATTGAACTGCTCGACTGGCTTGTAGGAAGTCGCTGCTCGACCAAGACTGAATCAATTCCCGAATAGGGACTAATTGATAGCCTTCAGGAATAGATTCATTCTCAAGCAGATCACGTGCGATGACGTGATCATTATGATGGAGCGGTAAGTCACTTGCTAATTTCTCAACTTGGGGAAGTTGAAGGTTTTGGTCGACTAACAGTTTTTGGTGTTGAAAAATATAAGCAAGTGATAGTTGAGTCATTATGCGGCTATAGTTTGTAATTGCTGACTGTTTGATAATGCCACATCAAACATAGATTGCAATACAGGTTGCTTGTTCTTCAAGTTCTCAACCAGTAAATCCAAACCTGCAACAACATTTAAGATGCAATTAATTTGTTCGGCATCGAGAGGTTGATTTTGTGTCAAGCGAGATTCCGCAAAGTGCGCTGCACCTAATAAAGCAGTTTGTTGTGCTGAACTACCCAAGAACAGGGCAGCACCAGAAAGCTCTTTCAGATACACTGGCAATGCTTCTAAGTTATGTGCTGTAGGATCTTGCACATAGAGGCTCAAGGTTTGCGTTAAAGTATCAATCAGGGTTTTGGTTTCAGTCAGTAATGCTTTATGTGCTTCATCTAAGCGATCAAGCGAGATCTGCATGTTATTTACACGTAGCTGTAAGCGGCTAGAAGTGTAATTGCGTTCCAAAATTCCAATCGAATTCATTGAAGCCAAAATGCTGTTCATTAACTGTTGTACCGAAGTTGCATCGGTTAATGTATTTGGCTGGCTTAGTTTTTCCGCTTGTTGCGTTAATTCTCTCGCAGCTTCATTTAAATTCAGCACTTTGAATACATTTGATAGCTGAGTTAATTTCTGTTGTAGCTCTTGGGTTTTTTCAGCTGACATATTTTGATGGTTGTATTCAATCTCATTGCGGATTTGAGCCATCTCATCTGTCATTAACTGGCTAATGGTATGTACAGTTTCATAGTCAGGGCCGTATAAATGGCGGCTCAACACCTGTAACTGTGTATCACTCAGTAACTCATCACCAATATTTAGTTGTTCACGAATGTGGTGTGAAACATCATCTTCCTGACTGATACAGATACATAGAATATCTGCAAGATCTGCAATGGTATTTTTAAAGCTTGATGGTTGTACTAAGAACTTACCAATATTCGTTTCAATCTGAATTAAGGTCCGTAGACGTGCTTCAGTAATTGACAACTCATTGATATGGCTTAGACCCACGTTGACCAGTTGCCAATATTGCTGGCTTGGCTGACCTGTTGCTAAACCAGCCAGATAAACACCCACCAATTTGATTCCTTGTAAATCAAGCGGTGTTTCTGATTGCTTAATAAGTTTGTTTAAACACAATTTATAAAGCTGATGAATATATTGTGATTGCTCTAAGCTTGGGGCTTGAGGCAAATTGAAACTCGGTGTAATGAACTCAAGCAATGGCTGTACAGTTTGACCTTCTTTGGTCAGTGGTTTGCCTAGGGCTTTTTCTAAACGATTGAGTGTATCGAGTAAAAACTGCGGAACTTTGACTTCACGTAAGCAGATGAATTCAATATAACGCTTCAGCATGGTGGTGCCTTCGCTGAGCGCAACCACATCACTGGTTTGGATCTGTTGTGGTTGAGCCATGATTTTACGCATCAACTCAGCAGAATATTGAGTAATTTGTGATAAATGTGGCATATCAATTAACGCAAGAACTTGCGTACATTGTTCAAACTGGTTCAGCGCATCATCAATCCCGAAAGGTAATGCTTGTTCTTCGGCAAGGGTATTGACCGCTGTTTCTACCAATTTAATCGAGTTGTCGATTTCATTTTTTATTATTAATAATGCCGTTGGGTCGAAATGAATCGAGGTTTGGTAAGACATATGACCTACACCTTTCCTAAGTTGTTATATCCATGGACCTCCTTTTTAAGGAGGTCTAAATCTTTAAGGCTTAATATAACTTAACTTTAGAGGCTTGAAATACAAAAAATAACATTGGTCAGCAAATTTATTTTGCGAAAAGGCAAGGCTCTCCATGTTTTTGCTCGAATTGTTTGACCCAGGTCTCATGTTCATTTAATTCATGTTCTGAAGGTTCGATTACAGCTAAATCGACTTGTACACGTTGACGGCTCGTTTTATTTTGGTTTTGTGCAGTTTGCGAGAGTGCATCGATATCAAAGGAAACTTGTCCGCCTGTCATGGCAAGGTAGACATCTGCCAAGATTTCAGCATCCAGTAAAGCGCCGTGGAAGGTACGGTCTCGCGCTGGAATTTCGTAGCGACGCACTAATGCATCTAAAGAGTTCTTTTGCCCAGGGTGCTTACTTTTTGCAAGGGCTAAGGTATCTGTAACTTCACAGACTTCGGAAAGTAAAGGTAAACCAACCCGCTTGAACTCCATATCAAGGAAGTTCATATCGAAGGTTGCGTTATGCGCGATAATTTCAGCGCCTTCTAAAAAGGCAAATAGAGTATTGGAAATTTCAGCATATTTAGGCTTGTCTTTTAAAAAGTCATCGCTAATACCATGCACATTTTCAGAGTCACCAACGGGTTTTTCTGGATTGATATAGATATGGATTGAACTACCAGTCAGTTTGCGGTTGATCATCTCAATCGCACCTACTTCAATAATACGGTCACCATCTTGATAATAGAAACCTGTGGTCTCGGTATCGAGAATCAGTTGACGTGGGCCTTGAAGATGAACTTTGGCTTCAGTGATGACAATATGTGGGTGTTGATTTGCTGAAGGTGCTTCTGTAATCACGTCAGTAGCGACTTCATTTTCTGCCATATTATCCTCGATTTCTTCAAGCTCTGATTCTTCGATCATTTCATCCGTATCCACATCAATATCAAGTCCGAAAGGATCATTTAAGAGCCAGTCGGATTCAGGCTTTTTTGTATCAGCGTTAGCCTGTGTTGGTGATTTTAGTTGTTGAGCGATTTGTTCTGCACCCTGATTTGCCAATTGGTCTGCCATTTCATTGCCTGCATGTCCTGCATGACCTTTAATCCAGTTCCATTCGATGTTGCGGTTGGCACAGACGGCATCGAGTTTTTGCCATAAATCTGGGTTTTTTACATCTTTCCAGTTTTTCTTTTTCCAGCCATGAATCCACTCGGTGATGCCTTGTTTGACATAATTGGAATCAGTCCAGATAATTAAATCTGCATCAACAGGGCAGAATGAAACGCCTTCGATTGCGGCTTGAAGCTCCATGCGATTGTTGGTTGTCTCGGGTTCACCACCAAACAGTTTATGCTCACCTTGTTCGGTAATGACATATGCCCCCCAGCCACCAAGACCTGGGTTACCTTTGCATGCGCCATCAACGTAAAGAGTGATTGTTTGTGACATATCTGAACCTGAACAATAAGCAGAATAAAAATTTGAGTATGTGCAATCCAACAAGAAAAGCACAATATTTTAAGTCAATCTAGATTGAGCTTAAGAGAATCGAGAATTTTAGCATTTTTGAGCTATATCTTGTATTGTAAAGCTAAATTCTGATTCCGAACGTTACAAAACACATCTTTTTTAATTTCTTGTAACATTTCCATGCAAATCACGTTAAATTATTGCCTTGTCTAAGTGACATGCTTTACTACAATGGCTAGGTCTGTTGACGTTTCACAGATGACAGAATGGTTTTGCCTTGCGCTGTGATTAAAACAGTACTTTGCTGTTGCTCAGGTCATAGCTTGAACTTCTCCAAACTTCGTTGTGAAACTTGACAAAGAAAATAGCCATGGTATTTGTCCGATGCCTTGTTTGAGTTGATTTAGTCTATAACGCAATGCATGGTTAAAGCATCAATAGACCCTACTTAAGAAATAAACTAGCGTGAGTTGACTGGAAGTTTTTATGTATAAATCGAGCACATTGGTGTCGCAAGCATCTGCAACATCATTATTCAAAATCACTGTACTCACTTCTGCTCTCGTTGCGTTGGGAATCACTACGGGTTGTTCTTCAACTCCTCAATCAGGTAAAACCTCATCGTCTAAACAAGTAGGTTCAGGTTATCTGGATGCAAGCAGTTTAGATTCGCTTGAAGACTTACTTTCTGCAACAGATATGCGTGCTGTGGAAGGTGACCGTTTATTGGTTCTGAAACACGGTGATGTGTGGAAACGAATGACAGTTGGATTCAAGATGGACTTGAACCATTGGGATTCTCGAATTGAAGCACAACGTAGCTGGTTTATTTCTCGTCAACCCTATTTAGATCGTTTAAGCGCGCGTGCCAGCCGTTATTTATATCACACAGTAAAAGAAGCTGAACGTCGTGGCATGCCAACAGAATTAGCGTTGCTGCCGATTATCGAAAGTTCGTATGACCCAGCAGCAACAAGTAGTGCAGCTGCTGCTGGTCTGTGGCAGTTCATTCCAAGTACCGGTCGAATTTATGGCTTACAGCAAACTAGCCTGTATGATGGCCGTCGTGATGTCGTCGAATCGACACGTGCAGCGTATGAATTCTTTGGTAGCTTATATAACCAGTTTGGTTCATGGGAACTGGCATTAGCAGCATATAATGCGGGACCGGGTCGTATTCAACAGGCGATTAACCGCAACCGTGCGGCAGGTTTACCAACAGATTATTGGTCATTGAAACTGCCACAAGAAACCATGAACTATGTTCCACGTTTCTTAGCAGTTGCACAAATTATTAAAAACCCAAGTGCTTATGGTGTGAGTCTACCACCAATTGCAAACCGTCCTCACTTCCGAGAAGTGAGTCTAGCTGCGCCAATGGAACTCAATCAGATTGCATCGATTACAGGTTTAAGCCGAGCTGAGCTGTATGCCTTAAATCCAGCATATCGTGGTGAAATGGTTGATCCAATGAGCCCAATGCGGATTCTAATCCCAGCGGATTTGAGTCCTTCGATTGATGCAAAATTACGTTCTGGTAAGGTCAACTCTGGTGGATTCTGGGCAAGCAATAAAACCCCACCTGCGATGAATAATAGTCCGTTGAATAGTTCAACGACGATTCGTACAACGACTACTAGTGGACAGACTATTACGACATCGACGCCACCCAACTTAACGGCAAGTAATACAACACGCCCAACAACGTCTTCAATCAGTACCAGTAAAGTCAATACACCTAGAGGTTCAGATGCATTGGCTTCATTTGCTGCAGGAGCTGATGTGCCAAGTGCACCACGTATCCCTGTTGCAATTACGCCTGCTGCGAATGTTAAACCAGTAAAAATTGAGCCACCGATCTCATCTAAAGAGCGTGAGCAAATTACCGCTGCAATTAGAGAGGAAGGTAAAAAAGAAACTGTTGCACAAGTCCTAGAGCCACAAGCGACTCAAGCTGAGAAAGATCAGGTTGTCGCAGAAATTAAGGCGATTGCACCAAAAGGCACAGAAATTGTTGATCCATTCGATGGCAAAATTAAATTGACTGCGATTCAAACCAGTCAATCGGTTGCCGATGAAAAAGGTCAAGAAGTGAGCCGAGGTTTCTCTTATCCAAAAAATTTGGTTGAAGATACTGCGACTGCAAACAGTGAAGATGCTAAACGCAACCAAGGCAAGCCATACATTAAAACCGATACGGATGTTGTCGTTGTTGCACCGAAAGGCAAGCGCAGCACCTATGTGGTACAGCCTGGCGATACCTTAGCTGTGATTGCGCAAAAAAATGGCGTGAACTGGCGTGATGTTGCTAAGTGGAACCAGATTGATCCAAATGGTACATTGTTTGTGGGTGCGAGTTTATATTTATATGATGCCAAACCAGAAGCGCCTAAAGCTGCCGAAAAGCCAGAGAGTTATGTCGTGCAGTCGGGTGATAGCTTAACTAATTTGGCTTCACGCTTTGATTTAAGTCTGAAACAGTTAGCTGATTATAATAATTTGTCTGTGACAGATGGTTTGTTTGTTGGGCAAAAATTAACATTGATCGAGCCAAAGAATAACACTCGTACAACTCAGCAGACAGTGCGTGCGACTGACAGTAAGGCTACAACGACTCAAAAAGTTGCAACCAAATCCTATACGGTGAAGCGTGGCGAATATTTAAAGCTGATTGCCGATCGCTATGCGTTATCTAATCAGGAGTTGGCTGATTTGACCTCTGGTTTAACTGCGAGCAGCAGCTTATTCGTTGGACAGAAAATTAATGTGCCATTACATGAAGTTTCTCAGACTCAAGAAACACCTGAGCCAACGAAGACCAATGTTAAATACGAAAATGTAAGTGCAGCGACCAACTATAAAACTGAAAGTTATACTGTACAGCGTGGCGATACCTTATCAAGTATTGCGACCAAGTCGAAAATTAGCTTGAGCGAGTTGGCTGAGCTGAACAATTTAAAGGCGAATAGTGGTGTACGTTTAGGCCAAAGTTTAAAGATTCCAGCAGGTTCAACTGTACCTGATCAATATGTCGTGCAGTCGGGTGATAGCTTGAATGCGATTGCAGCTAAGTACAATCTTCAACTGAGCTATGTTGCTGATCTAAATGGCTTGGAAAGAACCTCAGGTGTACGTGTTGGTCAACGTCTGAAACTGACGGGTGATGTGCCTACAAAAACCACTGTAAGCAATACGAGCAAATCGAGAGAAGAAACTACACCTGATGTTTATACGGTTAAATCTGGTGATACTTTAGGTAATATTGCGAGTCGTCATAATTTACAGCTCGATTATATTGCTGGTTTAAATGGTTTAACGCGTGGCAGTAATGTTCGTATTGGTCAAAAGCTTAAATTGACAGGTGATTTGCCGAAAGCTGAAACCGCAAAGGTAGACAACAGCAAAACAACACCAAAAACATCAGCACCAAGCCGTAATACTGAAAGATATAGTGTCAAAGCAGGTGAGTCTTTGAATAGTATTGCTAATCGTTTGGGGATGTCTGGTCGTGAACTGGCTGAGTTAAATGATCTGAAAGCCAATGCAAGCCTGCAACGTGGTCAAAGTATTTCAGTTCCTAAAACAGTGAGTGAATACAAAGTAAAACGTGGCGATACGTTGATTGGTTTGGCTAGTCGCTATGGTTTAGATACAGGTGCGCTGGCAGAAATGAATGATTTAACACCAAGTACCCAGTTACGTATTGGTGATGTGATTAAAGTGCCTAACTTGTAATTACAGATGATTCAAACGTTGTTCATAAAAAGGCTTAGTCTCTATATGGGACTAAGCCTTTTTGTTCCTGTTGCATTTGCAGCAATACAAACCACGCCGTATTTGGCGATGCATGTGCAACCTAAATATACTCAGCTTAAGGTGATGCCTTATGCCAATGCGAATGCACCGAAGGGTGGTGTGCTGAGCCAATCGAGTTTGGGGACATTTGATAATTTAAACAGCATGAATGGCAAGGGTAGTTCAACAGAAGGTGTGAATTATCTGTTTGATAGTTTAATGGATCGTTCGCTGGACGAGCCGCGTGTGATGTATCCGCTGCTTGCAGAAAAGGTCAGTTATGATCCTGATCATTTGCAATCGGTTACCTTCCACTTGAATCCACAAGCACGATTTAATAATGGTCAGCCTGTAACTGCCGAAGATGTGAAATTTACCTTCGATACCTATCAGACCAAAGCCAATTTAGGCTTTCAAATGTATTTATCTGATTTGGCTAAAACAGAGGTGTTATCTAAATACCAAATCAAATTTATTTTTAAGTCTAATAACAATGTGGAAATGCCACTAATTGTGGCGAGCCTGCCGATCTACTCAAAATTGGATTGGAAAAACAAGGACTTTGGTCGTGTCACCCTTCAACCGATTGTCGGTTCAGGTCCTTATGTGGTGGACCGTATAGATGCAGGGCGTAGTATTAGCTATAAGCGCAGTCCAAACTATTGGGGCAAAGATTTGCCAGTAAACAAAGGTCGCTATAATTTTGATCGACTGAAATATGTGTATTATCGAAATTTAGATGTGAGTTTTGAAGGATTTAAATCTCGACAATTCAATTTATACGAAGAAAAAAATATCCGTAATTGGGTCACAGCCTATAATTTTCCAGCAGCTAAATTAGGTTTAGTCAAAAAGTACAAAGCGCAGTTAGGTACTCCTCTAGATATTCAAAGCTTGGTGTTTAATATCCGCCGTGCGCCCCTCAATGATATTTATCTGCGTCAGGCATTAACCTATGCTTATGATTTTGAATGGCAAAATAAGGCACTGTTCTTTAATCAAAATCGTCGTTTACAAAGTTACTTTGATAATACTGATTTGGCTGCAACTGGTCGTCCGAGTGCTGCTGAATTAAATGTATTAAAGCCATATTTGGCCCAATTCAATCCAGTGATGCGACAAGGCATTTTGGCTGATTGGCACTATCCTGTTTCTGATGGCAGTGGGTTCAATCGGCAGAATTTATTGACCGCACAACACATTTTAAAAGATGCTGGATATCTAATTCGTAATGGTCAATTATATGATCGGACGGGTAAAGCCATTCGAATTGAAATATTGATGCAACAGGAAAACCCACAGCGTGAGTTAATGCCTTTTGTGCGGAATCTGAAGCGCTTAGGCATTCAGGTTCAGTTACGGCAAGTGGATGTGCCGCAATATATGGAACGGATTCGTCATCAAGATTTTGATATGATGGTGTTGAAATTGCCCCAAACTTTAACCCCAGGCAAAGAACAAGCCCAATTCTGGGGAAGTGCAGCAGCAGATGAGACGGGCAATTATAATTATTCAGGGATCAAGAATCCTGCGATTGATCAGATGATCGCGAAAATTGTGGCAGCAAAAACACGCGAAGAGGTGGTGTTGTACACGCGTGTGCTCGATCGTTTATTGCGTGGAGGATATTACCAAATTTTGACTTATGGGAAGCCTGAGCGTTGGTTTGCCTATTGGGATATTTATCAGCAGCCTTCGGTTAAGCCAAAACTTTCGGTAGGATGGGAGTATTGGTGGGTGGATGCAGATAAGGCTAAGAAACAAGAGCAGTCTATACAAAAGCATTAATTAGAATGGTTGTGACTAGCCTTTGATGAAGTCGTTAGATTAATATAACGGAGTCTTAGCGAGTTCTCATCTTAATTTCAGGATAAGCTTTCAGCTGGAGTTACTTTGGTTTCGCCCAAAGTAACCCAAGGCATTGTCATCCACAAAACCTGTTTACTTATTGGACCTCTTTTATTATTTCGCAAAAACATTATCTTGTTAAAACACGCAGGTTGTGGATGACGTTTCCGCGTATTTTATCTCATGTTAGATTTCATAAAAACTTAGTAAATAAATTAATAAGGGTTCGATTTCAATGGTTCACTATATTCTAAAAAGAATGTTATTGATGATCCCGACATTATTTCTCATTTTATTGATTAATTTTTGTATTGTGCAAATTGCCCCAGGCGGACCTGTCGAACAAGCGATTCAGCAAATCCAAAATGCGCAAGGCTTAGGGGTAGGCAACAGTGCGCCCTCAGGTTTGACCACTTTGGCGCAATATGAAGGTGCTCGTGGCTTAAGTCCAGAAATGATTGAAAAAATCAAAGCCCAGTATGGTTTTGATCGTCCTGCCGCTGAACGTTTCTGGCTCATGCTCAAAGGTTATATGCATCTGGATTTTGGTAGCAGTTTTTTTAAAGATAAACCTGTAACCCAACTGTTATACGAAAAGCTTCCTGTTACGCTGTCTTTGGGTCTGTGGAGCACCTTCCTGATCTATCTGATCGCAATCCCGCTGGGTATTAAAAAGGCCAAAAATAATGGCTTACTGTTTGATCAATCTACCTCTCTGCTATTAGCCGTGAGTTATGCTATTCCATCTTTTGTGTTTGCCATTGTGTTGATTGTTTTTTTTGCAGGGGGTAGTTATTTGCAGTGGTTTCCCTTACAAGGTTTGGTTTCTGAGAATTTTGCTCAATTGAGCCTATGGGCAAAAGTACAAGATTATCTATGGCATATGTGTTTGCCGATCCTCAGTATGGTATTGGGCAGTTTTGCAGCACTGACTTATTTAACGAAGTATTCATTTGTTGAAGAGTTGCAAAAGCCTTATGTACTGACTGCAAGATCAAAAGGACTGAATGACAATCAGATCCTTTATGGGCACGTCTTTCGCAATGCAATTTTAGTGGTTGTGGCCGCTTTACCTGAAGCTTTGGTCGGTATTTTCTTTGTCGGTAATTTATTTATTGAAATCATTTTTAATTTAGATGGGATTGGTCTATTGGGTTTTGAGGCAATTACCCAGCGTGATTATCCTGTGATTTTCGGGACTTTATTTTTATTTACCTTATTTGGGATGATATTGCGTTTAATCGGCGATGTACTCTATCAAGTGATTGACCCACGCATTGATTTTGAGTCAAGAGGTGGAAAATAATGTCCCCTTTGATGCGCGCACGTTTTGTTCGCTTTAAACAGAACAAATTAGGATTTCGTTGTTTTGTTCTATTTTTAATCATTTTGGTGTTATCGTTATTTGCCGAATTGATTGCCAATGACAAGCCATTGTTGGTTCGTTATCAGCAGTCCTTGTATTTTCCAATCCTGAACGATTATCCAGAAACCACTTTTGGTGGTAGCTTTGAGACAGCAACCGATTATCAAGATCCTGCGGTAAAGCAGCTGATTCAAAAACAGGGCTGGATGATATCTCCACCAGTCGCTTTTGCTTACCAGACGCCAAATCTATCATTGGCAGTGCCTGTGCCTTCAGCACCAAGTTCGCAAAATTGGCTTGGAACTGATGATCAAGGTCGAGATGTGTTTGCTCGAATCCTGTATGGTCTGCGTATTTCTCTTTTATTTGGGTTTGCCCTAACTCTATGTTCTGCAGTCATTGGCATCATGGTTGGGGCAATTCAGGGCTATTATGGCGGTTGGATTGATTTAATCGGGCAGCGGATTCTTGAGGTCTGGGGTGGCTTGCCGATGTTGTTCATTGTCATGATCTTGGTGAGTATGTTTAGCCCCAGCATTTATTGGCTATTTTTGATCATGTTGCTATTTGGTTGGACTGAGCTAGTTGGGCTAGTACGTGCAGAGTTCTTGCGTGCGCGTAATTTTGATTATGTCTGTGCAGCGCAAGCATTGGGAGTAACGGATCATAAAATTATCTTTAAGCACATTTTACCGAATGCACTCAGTTCAAGTTTGTCACAGATTCCTTTTATGTTGACCGCCAATATTATTGCCTTAACTGCACTGGATTTCTTAGGTTATGGCTTACCGCCAGATGCTGCATCATTGGGTGAATTATTATTACAAGGCAAAAATAACCTAGATGCACCGTGGTTAGTGCTGTCTGGCTTTTTCACTTTGGCAATTGTGCTTTCTTTATTGATTTATATCGGGGAGGCTGCACGTGATGCATTTGACCCAAGACGATAAACAACTTGATCAATCACCGTTATTAAGGGTTCAGCAACTGAGTATTCGCAATGAATCAGGACATGGTTTAGTCGAGAGTTTAAGCTTTGATTTATATCCAGAGCAGACAGTTGCGATTATTGGTGAGAGTGGCTCTGGTAAAACTATTAGTGCATTGGCTTTACTGGGTGTGTTGCCTGAACATTTTACAGTACAAGGCAAAGTGGAACTAAATGGAGAAAACTTGCTGGCTTTGAGCCAGATCCAGTTACAGCAGATACGTGGCAAACGCATAGCCATGATTTTTCAAGAACCGATGACGGCTTTAAATCCTTTGCACAAAGTAGAGCAGATGTTGAGCGAAAGTCTAATACGACTTGGTATTGCAAAGACTGAGATTCGAAAAAGGTGTGTGGGGCTATTGCAGGATGTTCACATAGATGATCCAGCTCGTATTCTGCAATGCTATCCACATGAGTTGTCTGGTGGGCAAAGGCAACGGGTCATGTTAGCAATGGCTTTGGCTTTAGAAGCAGAAATTTTGATTGCTGATGAACCAACCACAGCTTTAGATGTCGTGTTGCAAGCACAAATTTTAACGCTATTAAAAGAGTTACAACTGCAACGAAAGATGGCGATTATTTTAATTAGTCACGATCTAAATTTGGTCAAGCATTATGCAGATCATGTCGTGGTACTGAATCAAGGGCGTGTTGAAGAACAGGGGGCTACTGCGGAAATATATTTTCATCCCCAAACCTCATATACAAAAAATCTGCTTCATCATGATTTTGGACAAGCTTTGGCGATACAGCCGACGCAAACCTTGCTTGAATTAAATGACGTCAACGTAAAATATCCGCTTAAGCATGGTTTATTCAATCAAATTAAAAGCTATAAGACTGCAGCAGAATCCATCCAGTTTAACCTGTCTCAGGGAGAGGCTTTAGGTATCGTTGGAGAAAGTGGTTCAGGTAAATCATCGTTGGCCTTAGCGATCGCTAGACTGATCAGCAGTGAAGGTCAAATTCATTTTCAGGCACAAGATTTAAACTTGTTGACTCAAAAACAGCTTCGACCACTTCGACGTGATTTTCAGATTGTGTTTCAGGATCCTTTTGGTAGCCTGAATCCTCGAATGTCCGTTGAACAGATCATTGCAGAAGGGCTTTGTCTTCAACCCATTTCAAAGCAGCAGTGCGATGCTGAAGTTGACGCAGTTTTGGCAAAAGTCGAATTATCTTTAGCGGATAAAGAGAAGTATCCGCATCAGCTTTCTGGTGGGCAACGGCAACGTGTGGCACTTGCAAGAGCATTGGTACTCAAACCCAAGCTATTAATCTTGGATGAACCGACTTCCGCCTTGGATCGAACAACACAATTGGCTATCATTCAATTGTTACGTCGTTTGCAGCAGCAAGAACACATCAGCTATATCTTTATCAGTCATGACTTACAAGTCATTAAAGCACTGTGCCAAAAAGTTTTGGTGATGCATCAAGGCAAAGCCTTGGAATATCAAGCCACAGCACTTTTATTTAGCCAGCCTCAGACTGAGTATACTCGTCAGCTTATTTCAGCTAGCGAATATTAGCATTGTAATTAAATTGACATATGCTATTGTCAGTTCATCGGAAGAATGCTTGACAGTAACAATAATCAGATTAAATTAGAGTAAATACTCTAATTGAGCAGAGGATGACCATGAGTCAGATTGCAGACAGTATCCAGATTCGTAACACTACATTTAAAAACCGTATTATCAAAGGGGCAATGAGCGAAGCACTCGCGAATGATGCAGGACAACCCAATGATCTATTGATCGGTTTATATGAAGCGTGGGCAAAAGGTGGTCTGGGTTGTGCCATTACAGGAAACGTAATGGTAAATGTAGGCGCTAAAAATGAACCAGGTGTGGTCGCAATTGAAACCGAGCGTGATCTGGAAAAATTAAAGCAATGGGCTGCTGTGGGTAAGAAACATGGCATGGTGCAATTGATTCAGTTGTCACATCCTGGTCGCCAATGTCCAAAAGGCCTAAATAAGGAAACGGTTGCACCTTCAGCCGTGCCTTTTAGCCCAATGCTTGCAGCAATGTTTGGTACGCCACGCGAGCTTAAACACGAAGAAATTTTAGATATTATCCAGCGTTTTGCGACAGCTGCGGCGGTATGTGAAAAGGCGGGTTTTGAAGGCGTACAACTGCATGGCGCACACGGTTATCTGATTAGCCAGTTTCTATCGCCATTGACCAATAAGCGCACGGATCAATGGGGTGGTTCGATAGAGAATCGTATGCGTTTCTTGATCGATGCTTATCAGGCGGTACGCGATGCAACTTCTGAAAACTTCATTATTTCGGTGAAACTGAACTCGGCAGATTTTCAGCGTGGCGGGATCACAGAAGAAGATGTCATTACCGTGTTCAAAGCGATTGATGCTGCTGGAATCGATATTATCGAAATTTCTGGGGGAACCTATGAAGCCCCTGCAATGGCTGGTGCAAAAGCAGAGTCACGTAAAGCCAGTACCATTGCACGTGAAGCTTACTTCTTGGAATTCGCAGAAAAAATTCGCCAACATGTTGCTTGTAAATTGATGGTAACAGGCGGTTTCCGTACTGTAGAAGGAATGAATGCTGCATTGCAAAGTGGTGCATGTGATTTTATTGGAATTGCACGTCCATTGGCAGTTGAAGTTGATTTAACAGATCGTTTAATCGCAGGGCATGATGTTCGTTATGCAGTGAATCAAATTAAAACAGGAATTCCATTTGTCGATAAAATGGCAATTATGGAAATTATTTGGTATGCAGCACAGTTTAAAGCCATTGGGCAGGGTAAAAAGCCGAATCCAAAATTATCACCACTGTTGGTATTCTTGAACTATGCGAAAGGGAATATCAAAGCGGTGGTAAAAGGTCGTGTCAATTCACGTAAGTCTGCATAAGATATTGTAGGGCTCTTCGGAGTCCTTTTTATTATTCAAAGCAAATAAAAAAGCCACTGTCTTAAAATGCAGTGGCTTTTTCAAATTTGGCGTCCCTACGGGGATTCGAACCCCGGTTACCGCCGTGAAAGGGCGATGTCCTAGGCCTCTAGACGATAGGGACTTCTTGAGGTGGGTGTATATTAGGGTTCTGTCACCAAACTGTCAAGAAGGTGAGGAGACAGTTTGTTCAAAATATAGCAAAACAGTTCGGCTGTCTTTTGGGTATCGTACAACGCAGAGTGCGCTTCTTTACCATCAAACTCAATCCCAGCCTGAATACATGCACGTGCTAACACGGTTTGACCAAACATGACCGCACTGAGTGTCACGGTATCAAATACTGAAAAACTGTGAAAAGGGTTTTGATTTTTTGTGCCTGTACGTGCAATTGCCGCTTGCAGGAAACCTAAATCAAAGTGCGCGTTATGACCCACTAAGACAGCATGGGTACAGTGTTGAGCTTTACGAACTTCATTTAATGATTTGAAAATACGACGTAAAGCACCACGTTCATCTTCTGCCATCGCAACGCGCATTGGATTGAAAGGGTCAATACCAATGAAGTCTAATGAACGACGATCAAGGTTCGCGCCTTCAAAAGGGTTAATATGCGCCTGGAATGAAGGACCAGGTATAAATTGCCCATCTTCAGCATAGATAATAGGAATACACGCAATTTCAAGTAGGGCATCGGTTTGTGAGTTGAAACCTGCTGTTTCTACATCGACAACAACAGGTAAAAATCCACGAAAACGTTGACCAATTACAGGGGCTTTGTTTTCTTCTTGGGTCACACTTTTCTCCAATGCAAGGTTTTACCTGCATGAAGTGGAATAATTTTCTGATCTTCAAGGTAATCTAAAGATTCAGCCACGGTAATGTCTTCTTTCACTAAAGTAATGGTTGAAGTATTGTGTGGCAGACCATAGAAGTCAGCACCAAATATACTTGCAAAACCTTCTAAGCGCTCTAACTTACCCACTTGATCAAATGCCTGAGCATAAAGCTCAATCGCATTTGGTGCACTGTAACAGCCTGCACATCCACAAGCATTCTCTTTGGCATTCTGTGAATGTGGTGCACTGTCTGTGCCTAAGAAAAATTTGGGATTACCACTGGTTGCAACTTCTAATAACGTGGTTTGATGCGTTTGACGTTTTAAAATTGGCAGACAGTAGAAATGTGGTTTGACACCGCCAACCAACATATCGTTACGGTTAAATAATAAATGTTGAGGGGTGATCGTTGCTGCAACATTACGATCTTGTTCAAGCACAAAATTAGCCGCATCACTTGTTGTAATGTGTTCTAACACGACTTTTAACTGTGGGAACTGTTTAAGTAATGGTGACAGTACTTCATCTAAGAAGCGTTTTTCACGGTCAAAAATATCAACGTGATTATGGGTGACTTCCCCATGCAGTAAAAGTGGCACTTGATGTTCTTCAAGTTGCTCGATAACCGCATATACCTTGCGAATATCACTCACACCATTATCTGAGTTTGTAGTTGCACCTGCTGGATAGAGTTTGATTGCATTTACAAATTCAGATTCTTTAATTTTACGTACTTCTTCTGGAGAAGTGTGGTCAGTAAAATAAAGTACCATACGCGGATCAAAATGAAGCCCTTCTGGAACATGGGTCAAAATACGCTCACGATAGGCTAGCGCTTCTTCTACAGTTTTAACGGGTGGAACAAGATTGGGCATACAAATTGCGCGTGCAAATTGTTTGGCTAAATCAGGAACAGTACGTTTTAAAGCTAAACCATCACGCAGGTGCGCGTGCCAATCATCTGGTTGTAAAAGTGTAAGAGTATTCAAGGTCTACTTCAAACTTAAAAATAATACAAATAATAATGCATAAAGTGTGAAAATGGTAACTAGAATTACGGATAAGTGGTTAAGCAAAGCGCATGACAAAATGAGAATTTATGTTATTTTTTATGCGGCACAAAAATAGTGCAGCATAAAAAGAGTATCTGGGATGGACAACGGCTATGATCTTGATCAATTGCGGAGGTCGAAAGAAGACCTAGAGCAGCTTGTTGCCCAACATTCTAAATCTAAAAGTGCTCACCAAACCTTACCGCAAAAATTAGAAAATGAATTCTGGAAGTTTAATGTAGACCGAACACGTCTCAATGCGATTCAGTTCTTTGGTCAGGGTGTGATTACCTATACTATTTTTGTTCTACTTATTTTGCCCTCTAATTTTGTTGTGATTCGTGCGAGTGAGCATTTTGCCCTCGATTTTATCTACAGTATTCTCAGCTTAATTGTTGTGGGGATTGCACTGTTCTTATTCTGGGCTTTTTCACGCTTTAAAAAACTGAATACTTTATTTTACCCAGCAGCTTGTACGATTGTTTTCTTGACCATCGTATTAACGTCTGTGTTGATGATGAGTGTGTCTAATCTGGTGCTACAAAATCAGGCCATGGTTTTGATTGCATTTCTATATATGTTGGGGTTTATTCTGAGTGGAATTCGACCATTACATATGTTGTGGATTGGTTCACTCGCTGCAATCACGATCTTGTTTCTTTTATATTGGTTTGATAACTCAAGCGACTTTCTCATGATCGGGCGGACGCTAATTGGAAGTTTGCTGTTGGGCTTTTCAATCAGTGTGATGTTGACTTCAAAAGAAAGAAAAATATTTATAAAGTCTAAAATTTCGGAAATTGATGAGCAGATTTTGCGTATCCAAGCTTCGGAGTTGTTACATCTGAGTCAGCATGACGAACTGACAGATGTATCCAATCGACGTACCTTTGAAGAGATGTGTACCTATTATTATGAGTTAGCTTGTAAAGAGCGAAAATCGTTGTCAGTATTGTTTATCGACATCGATTATTTCAAAAATTACAATGATTTTTATGGGCATCAAATGGGAGATCAGGTGATCTCAGCTATTGCTAAAACCATTAAAAGCTCGATTCGGCATATGGATTTTATTGCTCGATATGGTGGGGAGGAGTTCGTGGTGTTATTACCTGAAACTTCTGCACAAGGTGCTTATGCAGTCGCAACCAATATTTACCGTGCCATTGAACGCTTAATGATTCCGCATGATAAATCACTGGTGTCTAATCATGTCACCATTAGTTTGGGGATCACGGTTTTTAATGGTAATCCAAAAATTAGCCAAGAGATGTTGATTCATACAGCAGATAAGGCTTTGTATCGAGCAAAACAACTTGGACGTAATCAAATTTATTACCAGCCTTTACCAAATGTAGAGGAAAGTAGTTTGAAATAAAAAAACCGAATATCAAGCACTGATATTCGGTTTTTTGTAGAAAATACCTAGATTACTCTAAGAATTTTACAGTAACACCTGAACGAACTTTAGCACCTAAGTCATTGGCATCCCAGTTGGTTAAACGGATACAGCCGTGTGATGCAGTCTTAGAGATTAAAGATGGGTTAGGCGTACCATGAATACCAAATGATTTTTTGCTTAAACCAATCCAGATGTTACCGACTGGTGCATTTGGACCAGGTGGTAGAGAAAGTGGTTTAAGGTTTTTGCCTTGGACAAAGTTAGATGGTGAATAGCTATACCAAGGATTTTTTGCTACGCCAACTACTTTATAAGTACCTGTTGGAGAAGGCGTGTCAGTACTGCCAATTGTTGCAGGAAATGATGCAATCATTTGATTGCGACTGTTGAATAAATACAATTGTCTTGCGCCTTTATGTGCAACAATCAAATGGATATCTTCAGGTAAGTCATTGCGGACATTGGCCACAATAATTTTTTCGCCCGCTTTTTTAAATGTTGCAGTTGGATTAAGTTTCTTTAAGAAATTTTCATCCATATGGAATTTTTCACCCAACATTTCAGTAACACGGGTGTAATACAAACCCTTCATTTTTGCTTGTAAAGCATAGTCAGAAGGGATTGAATCCGCATATGGGCCTTTTAAGTCTGCATCAGTAATGGTGTATTCAACATAAGCTGGCTTAGTCTGCTTAGCGACCAATGCATCCCAAGTTTCTTTAGTTAACTGACCTGTTGGTGTTAAACCATTCATTTGCTGGAATGATGCAATTGCTTTTAAAGTATTTTTACCATTTGAGCCGTCAATCGCACCTGGTGATGCATGTGCATTGTTCAACATCACATGTGCGCGTGCGTAGGCAGGAAGTTGTCCTTTTGGTAAAGCTTCAGGATATTCAGCATTATTCATGCTATCTAAAGTCCATGAAATTTTAGCAACTGGAGCAGCTGTCGTTGTAGCAGTGGTATCAGGTGTATTTTCTAATTTTTGCGATACAACTGATGCAGCCCCTGTATTGACTTGTGGCTCTGATACTGCTGGTGCAGCAACACTTGAAGCTGGATTGACAGCAACACTTGAAGCAGGGCGTTCAATTGCTAATGGATCAATCGGATCTTGTACAGAACCCGCAATTTTTTTTGGATTTAATGGTTGCTCAGTTGTTGGAGCAGCAAAAGCAACATTAGCAAGAATACAACTTAAACTCATAGCGAGTAATGAGCGAACAAACATGTAATTCAACCTTAAGAATTATTCATATTGAGATATAAGATCTTGCAAGTATTACAGAAAATAATGCAGCTTGCAGTAGCAGTTTTGTGTAAAAGAGAAATTTATTTGAGCCCGCAAATTTGAATACGATTGAAATTATAAATTCCAAGCTAACTTTGTTATGATGCGCGCTACATGAAACAATTTAGAGATTGGTAATGACAACGTTGAAAAATGATCGTTTCTTACGAGCTTTATTACGTGAGCCTGTAGACACCACGCCTGTATGGATGATGCGTCAAGCAGGGCGTTATTTACCAGAATATCGTGAAACCCGCGCACAAGCAGGGGATTTCTTGTCTCTATGTAAAAATACTGAATTTGCCTGTGAAGTGACTTTACAGCCATTACGTCGTTATGAGCTTGATGCTGCGATTTTATTTTCAGATATTTTAACGGTTCCTGATGCTTTAGGTTTAGGTTTGTATTTTGAAACAGGTGAAGGACCTAAGTTTCATAAAACAGTACGTACTGAACAAGATGTGGCAAATTTACCTAAATTGAATGCCAAGTCTGATCTGGCTTATGTCATGAATGCAGTTTCGACCATTCGTTCTGCTTTAAATGGTCAAGTTCCTTTGATTGGTTTCTCTGGAAGTCCTTGGACTTTAGCTACTTATATGGTTGAAGGTGGATCAAGTAAAGAGTTTCGCTTCATTAAAAATATGATGTACGCGCAGCCAGAAGTGTTACATGCGTTGTTAGATCATTTGGCTGATTCTGTGATTGATTATCTCAATGCGCAAATTGATGCAGGTGCACAAGCGATCCAGATTTTTGATAGTTGGGGTGGTGCACTAGCGCATAGAGAATACGTTGAATTTTCATTGAACTATATGACCAAAATTATTGCAGGCCTGCAACGTGAAAAAGATGGTCAACGTATTCCGATTATTGTATTCACCAAAGGTGGTGGTCAGTGGTTGGAAACGATGCTCACCACAGGGGCTGATGCGTTTGGTCTAGATTGGACCACACCGCTTTATACTGCACGTGATGTGGTTGCAGGACGAGCTGCATTACAAGGTAATTTAGATCCAGCCGTGCTTTATGGTTCAGCCGCTGCAATTGAAAAGTCAGTGAAAGCAATGATTGATGATGCTTATGCCAATGGTGAAAAAACAGGCTATATCGCAAACTTAGGTCATGGTATTACTCAATGGGTCGATCCAACACAACCTAAGATTTTTGTAGATACTGTTCACGAATACAGTGCTAAATATTTAGGTTGATATTTTTTAAGCTTTTCAAAATAAACACGCTAGGATCAGTTTTGTGCAGTTGATTGTATTACCGCTCAACTTTATCTCTAAGGCAGCTTCGGCTGCCTTATTTGGGTTGTTGCTTTTGATTGCATTTGCAGTCACCGCACCGATGGGAAGTCATGAATATTATGGTTTCTTCCGCTATGACTATTTGTTGTTTTATGCCTTGATCATTCAAGCTTGTCTGATCTATTTAAAGCTCGAGTCATGGGCAGAAGCAAAAGTAATTGCTTTATTCCATATCATGGCGATGGGAATGGAAATATTTTTGACCCATCCAGCGATTGCCTCATGGCAGTATCCACAGCCAGCGATATTAAAGTTACTTACTGTGCCATTGTTTGCGGGGTTTATGTATTCAGCAGTGGGTAGTTTTTTTGCTCGATCTTTAAGGCTTTATAAAGTTTCATTCGAAAACTTACCCAACTTTGGCAATATGCTGTGTTTGGCGGTGTTGTCTTACCTTAACTTTATGAGCAAGTTTTTTATTCCTGATATTCGTCTTGCGCTATTTATTTGGAGCATCGTAATTTTTTGGAAAACTCGGCTTTATTTTCAGTTGCAGCAACATCGTTTTAAAGTGCCTATGCTACCGATTTTATTGTTGCTTGCCTTCTTGATCTGGATTGCAGAGAACATCAGTACCTTCTATAAAATTTGGTTGTACCCAAGCCAAGTCGATGCTTGGCATATGGTGGGGTGGGGTAAATTAGGTTCATGGTATTTATTATTATTGCTGAGCTTAGTGTTGGTATTAAAAATCTTGGGGACGCGAGATAAAAATGGGACTTGGCAGTTAAATTAGGCGATTCGAAAATCGTTTAACAGGCATTATCTGATTTCTTTTTGTTATGAATATTTCAGATATATTTCAAAATTTATTTGCTAAAGCGCGCTAAGCTCGCTATTTTAACTTTTGTGTAGGAAGAATTACACAACACAATAGTGATAACAAATACTGAAGAATAATTGATACTGGAGATCGTTCCTATGTTAAAAAAAATTGCATTAGCTGCTCTATTAGCCGCTGGTTCAACAGTTGCAATGGCCGATAATGATGTCGGTTGTGGTGCTGGTACACAAATTTGGGCAGGTAAAAAAGGTGTTGCACCTAAAATTCTTGCCGCGACAACCAATGGTATTTTTACCAACCAATTATTAGGTATTACTTTTGGTACTTTAGGATGCCGTCAAGGTGGTACTGTAACAGCTCAAGTAGTGACCTTCACCAATGAAAATGCTGAATCTTTAGCGCGTGATATGGCAGTTGGCCAAGGCGAAAGCTTAAATGTGCTTGCTGAATTAATGCAAATTAAAGCCAATGACAAAGCACGTTTCTTTGCTGTGTCTAAAGCAAATTTTGCTGAAATTTATTCAAGTAAAAATGCAAACTCGCTTCAAGTTTTAGATGCTTTACAAAGTGTAATGGCAAAAGACGCAGTGCTTAAAGCATACGTTTAATTTGCTACATGTTAAAACCCTGTCTTGATGACAGGGTTTTCTTATACCTACGATCATTATTCTTAAAAAATTGCGATTGAATGAAATTAGCTACTTTTATACTTGCGTGTTTGATGTGCCACTTTGCTTATGCTACGGTTAAATCCGATTTTCAAACTTATTTGGACATTGCCAAACAAAAACAATTAGATCAACACATCACATGGCAGCGCTTGATGTATGCCGACCAAAAACAAAATAGCGAAGTCACTTATGTGGGTTATTTTTACGCGAATGATGGTAAAACCAATTTAAATAATGAATTACAAGCCGATATTAAAGCCTTATTTGTAGAAGCTCCAGATAACCAACCCATCCGTTGTAAATTTCCCGCGCGTAGCCGCTGGTTGATGCAACAGCTCGACCTCAGTGATCAACAGCTGCCAAAAGTCAATTGTACGGAATTTGAGGATTGGATAAATCAAATCAAGCCGTATAAAGCGACTTTGATTTATGCAACGGATTTTATGGGTAATCCAAGTTCGATGTTTGGACATACGCTATTGCGACTAGACCCTAAAGATCAGAAGCAACTTAACCTAGTTTCCTATGCAGTGAACTATGCAGCCACAGTGAAAGGTGATGATAACTGGTCCTATGCATGGAAGGGCTTAACTGGACAGTATCCTGGCGAATATTCTCTAATGCCGTATTACCGTAAGGTAAAAGAATATGGTGATTTTGAAAGCCGTGATTTATGGGAATATGAGCTCAATCTCACACCAGAAGAAACACGGTTTTTAGTTGAGCATATTTGGGAAATGCAGCATGTGAGTTTCCCTTATTATTTTGTTAGTGATAATTGTGCTTATCGGTTATTGGGCTTAATTGATTTAGTACGTCCAAATTTAAATTTAAAACAGCAGTTTAACTATGCTGCCATTCCAATTGAAACATTGAAGGCTGTCGATCAACAAGACTTAGTGAAAGAAGTTGTGTATCGACCAGCTTTAGAAACGCAGTTACTTGCACAAGCCAAACAACATGGCACAGCTTTAGCCAAAGTCGCTCATCAGATTGCCGTTACCGAGACAGATCAGGCTCAACCCATTTTAAAAGCATATCAGCCACAAGATCAGGCCAAGATTTTAGAAATGGCTTATGACGATTTATATCTACAATATATTAGCCATAAGGTAGATGCGGATTTTGCCCAACCTCAATTACGTCAGTTACTTGCGCAGCGTAGTCAAATCAAGGTTGATAAACAACGTCAAGAACCGATACGCCCGAAAAAGCAGCCTGTAGAAGGACATCATGCGCGTAACTTGTCGGTAAATGTGGGTGAAGTACAAGGGCAGAAGTTTATTGAACTTGGGCATCGTCAGGCCTATCACGATTTGATTGATCCACAAGGTGGCTATCGAACAGGGACGCAACTCTTATTTTTAGATGGCAGTTTGCAATACCGTGAGGACAAGCTCAAGCTCGAACATATAGATCTATTATCAGTGAATTCCTATAACCCGATTCAGCCATTTAAAGCGCCAATCACTTGGGGTTTTAATTTTGGTTGGAAGCAGGAGGCTATTGAAAAAGGACTATTTAGTGAAGATGCGCAACATGGTGTGATGAATCTGAATATGCAAGTCGGTTATAGTGTGGCTGATTATGATCGTCGACATCTGTGCTATGCCCAATTGCAAAGCCATATTCAAGGTGGGAAAAATTTAGATAAAGGTTGGCGCATTGGAGCTGGGCCAACTGTAGGTTGTATGAATGTATGGTCTGATAATATCAACAGCGTGGTACAGATCGAATTACCGTATTGGCAAGATCTAAGTCAATGGAATTTAAGAGTCGGTACACAGCTTCAATATAGTCTGAATACAAATCATACTTTACGTTTAAACTGGGATTTTGAACAGCAGAATCATAAAGATGGGAATAAAGTCGGCGTGGGCTATGTACACTTTTTTTAGCGGTTAAATATTATGAAAGTTTGATCAGAGTTGGCCAGGCAGTTCAAACTTCAACAATCACATAGTATTTTTTAACTGCTTCAATAACTTCAAATGTACCGACAAATGCGGGTGGGATAATTCCTGCATTTCCAGCAGTCACTTCAATAAAAGAATTAGTTTGTGCATCGTGGATACGCACAATTCCTTCCATGACCTGAAAGAACTCTTGTTTGTTTTCAGCAAACTGAATATTCCAAGCACCGACTTCACATTGCCAAATGCCACAGTCCATATGTGGATGTTCATATAAACTATAGGTTAAACGTTCAGGATTACCTCGAACCAAACGATCGGGACGAGGATAATCAATAGTTGCGTCATTTGCGATTAAATCGCCGAAACCTGCTAACTGAACTGATGACATTCTAGGCTGCTCAGCTTAATAGTTTTCAGGAACAGCACTTAAGAATTCACGACGTACATCTTTGTCGGTTTTAAAATCACCAACAAAAGAAACCGTACGTGTAGTCGACTCTTGTTTACCTACACCACGCATCATCATGCACATATGCGCAGAGTCAATTACAACTGCAACACCACGTGCTTGAGTTACTTCTGCAACTGCTTCTGCAATTTGCTGTGTCAAATTCTCTTGAACTTGTAGACGACGTGCAAACATTTCTGTAATACGCGCAAATTTTGATAAACCTAAAACTTGACCTTCAGGTAAATATGCAATGTGCACACGACCATAGAATGGCAGTAGGTGATGTTCACAAAGTGAATAAAATTCAATATTTTTGACCAATACCATTTCATGGTTATCGGAAGGGAAGAGCGCACTATTTGTAACTTCTTCAAGCGTTTTGCTATAGCCAGAAGTTAAAAAAGAGAAAGCTTTAGCCGCACGCATTGGCGTATCTTTTAAGCCCGGGCGATTTAGGTCTTCACCAACGGCAGTTAAGATATTTGCGTACGATTGCTGCATAGACATAACAATGTTCACTTAGGTAGGTTGAACAAAAACGGCAATTGTATCAGAAAACGATTAGAAATCTTAATTTTGATAAAAATGCCGATTACTGTTTGTACTTAGGGTTCTTTTCGGCACGTTTGAGCAGGACTAAAACCGCTCCTGTACCGCCTTGATTTTCTGGCGCACTAACGAAAGCAAGTACATCACGATGCTGTCTGAGCCAACCATTGACATAGGTTTTTAAAATTGCTTCAGGGCCTTTACCGTGAACAATTTTAACGACATTTTGATTTTCATCTTTTGCCATTTGAAGTACTTGTAAAACCGCAGCACGTGCTTGTTCAACGGTACAACCATGTAGGTCAACCGCCTCGAACCAGCGAATTTTGCCTGCTTTTAAGTCTTCAAATACTTTGTGCTGTAAAGTCGCAATGCGATAGCTTAAAGTTGCTTGGCTGGCAACAGGATTTAAGATCGCTTGAGTATCTGAAATCTCGGTGAGCTCTTGCTCTGCGCCACCTTCTGCTGCAGCACGTTTTGCCAAGGTTTGAGCATCGACTTTTTTACTGCGTGCAACTCTGGTATCGGCAATATTTTGATTGTCGATTGGTTTTACCCCAAGCAGGGCCTTTTTAAAAAGCTCAGTATCTTCCAACTCTTCTGCAACGGCTGGAGTTTTTTGTGACTCTGCTTGCTTTGCAATAGCACTCGCTTGAGGATTAGAGATTTGCTTTTTAAAGGCTTTCAGTAAGTTAAACTGGTCTTTAGAAAGCGATGAATCGTGTTTACTCATAAGTTTAGAAAAATAGGCAAGATACCAGAGATGTAAAATTATAGTCCGAAACTGTGATGATTTGAACTGAATTGCATTCATGGTGGTAATCTGAAGTTTAATTTAAATTTTTTCAGACTATTTGAATAATTTAAAGTATTTTAAATTTATGGTTTAAATGGCCAAATAAAAGTTTTATACGGGAGGTTTGGTTGATTATTATCCTCTTCAAAGCTTTTAATAAAAGTAATTTGAATCAAATCGGGGTTAATAATCTTTAACTTAGCTATTGCAAGATCAAAATCACGGTATCCAATATTTTTGTGAATTCTAATTGTAAAAGACTTTCCAAAAGATTTTTGAAAATAAAAAGTTAATTGCTCTGGGTGGTTTGATAGGTTTATTTTTCCTGAAAATATATAACTATCTGAATTGCTTATGTTTAATTCAAAATTAATTGAATTTTGGTAGGATGTATCTCCTTCATTTGTCCAATTTTCTTTATCTATAAAGTTTTTTCTAATTTCGTATTCTAATTTACTTAAGTAGTCTTTAAGAAAATAGAGAAAAGTTATAAAGGCAATAATAAAACCTAAAATGGTGAAAATGTTAGCTAGTAGAGTTATACTATTAATTATTTCAGTTTTCATTTTATTTAAGAACTTTTTAAAGATTGGATAAAATATAACTATTGGATCAAAGTTAATACAATAGTTATAGTACTATTTAATTTCTAACTATTTTTAGTTGGTAGTAGTGAAGCCCAAGGCAGAATTTTACCTTGAACCTGATTTGCTTAGATCTGCTCAGGCTGTCCAAACAACGCATTAAATGCTTGATCAGGACGTGGCTGTTTCATAAAGCTTTCACCCACAAGGAAAGTATGAATATCATTGGCTTGCATCATTTCTACATCAGCAGGTGTGGCAATACCACTTTCAGTGACTAAAACACGAGAAGCAGGCAATAATTTCTTTAAACGCAATGAGGTATTTAAATCCACATCAAAGGTTTTAAGATTACGGTTGTTCACACCCAAAATACATTGCTCAGAAAGTTTTAGCGCACGTTCTAATTCATATTCATCATGAACTTCAACCAGAACATCCAACTGCTGTTCAAATGCCGTTTTCGACATTTCTTCCAGTTGTTGATCTGATAAACATGCCACGATCAATAAAATACAATCGGCATGTAGCGCACGTGCTTCCACTACATTATAAGGATCAATCAAGAAATCCTTACGCAAAGCAGGTAGGGCACAATGCTGACGCGCGATTGCGATATTTTCGTCTGCACCTTGGAAAAAATCCACATCAGTCAATACCGATAAACAAGCAGCACCAGCCTGTTCATATTGCTGTGCAATCTCCGCAGGATTAAAATCTGCACGAATTACACCCTTAGACGGAGAAGCTTTCTTAATTTCAGCAATCACAGCTGGGCGCTTGTGCTGTAAGGCGTTGGCAAAACCACGCACAGGCGTTGCTTCTTTGGCCCATTGCTCGACATCATGCAAGCGACGTTGTTTTAAACGTGCTGCAAGTTCCTCATGTTTGCGGTCAACAATTTTACCTAAAATGGTATTTTGAATATCGATCATGAGAAGTCCTTAGTCTGCCTGATATTGTTTCAATGTCTTGGTAAATTCAGCCAAGATGCTCATTTTTTCTAAAGCCTGTCCGCCGTAAAGAATATCTTGAGCCAGCTCAACTGCTTGTTTATAGGTTTTGGTAAGGCCAGCGACATAAATACCTGCGCCTGCATTCAGTGCAATCATATTTGCTGCTTTTTCGCCAACGTCTGATTTGTCACGACTCAAAGCATCTTTGATTAGCTTTAGGCTCTCTTCAGAACTATTGACGACTAAACCAGTCAGAGTTTGAGAGTCAATACCAACGTCTTCAGGGTTCAGCGTCCATTCGGTAACTTCGCCATCTTTAAGTTCAGCCACAGCAGTTGGCGCAGCCAGACTGATCTCATCTAGGCCATCTTTAGAATGTACCACCAGTACATGCACTGCACCGAGTTGTTTTAATACTTCGGCAATGGGACGGCACAATTCATCTGAGAATACGCCAATCACAAAACGATTTACGCCAGCAGGGTTGGTGAGTGGACCAAGTAAGTTAAAAATACTGCGAATACCCAATTCACGACGCGGTGCCACCGCATATTTCATGGCTTTATGATGATTTGGCGCAAACAGGAAACCAACGCCCATTTCACGGATACAACGTTCTGTTTGCTGCATGTCTAAATCAAGTTGAATGCCAATCTGTTCAAGCACGTCCGAAGAACCCGATTTACTTGATACACCGCGGTTACCATGTTTCGCAATGGTTGCTCCAGCAGCAGCGATCACAAAACTTGAAGCGGTTGAAATATTAAATAAGTTTTGACCATCACCACCTGTACCCACGATATCTACCAGATGAGGAATATCACTGACATCAATTTTAATCGCGAATTCACGCATGATACGTGCAGCAGCTGTAATTTCATCAATACTTTCGCCCTTCATACGCAAGCCCATCATTAGCGCACCGATTTGAGCATCAGTGGCTTCACCTTGCATGATACTGCGCATGACATCTTCCATTTGTGGCTGGGTCAGATGGATGTTTTTAGTAATGTTATTGAGTGCCTGTTGGATATTCATAGTCATGAGTTACAGCATTTAATGATTAAAAAATTTGGATGAAAGTGGTTGATGATGAAGGATAGCTCAGCTTTATGTGGCGTGTGTCCCACCCGCTAAAGGGCTATGTTAGCAGAAAATAACTCAAGATTTGGGTTGTGGCTAGAGAGTTTTTAAAATTTAACCCGTTTAGGCGCATTGGTAAATTTGTGACTGGGAGTAATTGAATGAAAAAGGTTTTATTTTATGGGGGAGTCATTTTAGTTTTTATGATAAATAATCAACCATTTGGTATATCTTATTCACACATATTCCTATAAAAAATGTGTATAAATCAACTAAATAAAAGTGGATATATTAGGGCGGTCTTCATTTTACTCATTCATAAATATGTATCTAAATTACTTGAAATATCTTGGGGCTGTTAAAAACAAAGGTTGTTTTGTTTTTGTCTTTATTGCATGTCTTCATCCATTAGAGACCCATGCGGAGACAAATGTAGAACAGCCACAAACAACGACAACATCGGATAAAGTGGTGCATGTTGCGGTGACAGGTTCACGTATCTCCAAAGCCCAGAAAGATGGCCCAACCAGTGTAACGGTCATTACTGCAGCCGATATCGAGAAACACGGTTTTAGTAATGCCTTTGATGCCTTGAATAACCTGACGCAAAACACAGGTTTTGTACAAGGTGCGGATTATGGCAATACCTTTACGCCCGCAGCCAATGCCATCAGTTTGCGTGGTTTAGGGCCGAACCATACTTTAACCTTAATTAATGGACACCGAGTTGCAGATTATCCAGTGCCTTATGACGGCGCTGTGAATTTTGTCAATTTAGCCAATATTCCGACTGCGATTATTGACCGCATTGAAATCTTAAATGGGGGAGCTTCCGCGATTTATGGTTCAGATGCGATTGCAGGTGTGGTCAATATCATCCTGAAAAAGAAAACTGATGGGACACAATTCAATATCAAGGCAGGTGGCACTAAAGAGGGCGGTGAAAATTTACGTCTACAATTGAGTGGCAGTAAAACATTGGACAAGCTCAATCTAGTTTATGGTGTTGAACTGAGTGGGCGCGAACCGATTTGGGCGGCTGACCGAGATTTTATGTCGAGCCGAACGCTTCGAGGGGAAAAGCCAGACACGATCGTTGGACGTAAAAATGCCAAGACAGGCCAGTATCTTTCAATTAATGGCTGTGATGCATTTGATGATCTATTTAAAGGCTCAGTAACAAATATTGGCAAAGCAGGGGCAGATAATTGTGCCAGTGGTCTGGCCCGACCGACCTATTGGACGGTTCAAACCAAGAATCGCAGCCAAAATGGTTATCTCGGTTTAGATTATGAGCTGAATGAGAAAACCCAACTCTTCGCAGATGTTTTGATTGGTGCCAATCAAATTGAAAACAATACTCGTGGCCCGACATGGACTTCTTTAGGCGCAAGTAGTGGCTATTTCCTCAATCAAGACACAGGAAATTATGAAATCTGGACACGACGTTTTGCACCAGAAGAACTCGGTGGTGTCGAGCAAGCCAATAAAAAATGGAAAGAACTCTCCTCCAATTTGAACTTTGGTATCCGTGGCGATATTGGGGACAGTAGCTGGCGTTATGAAGCAGCCTATAATGGCTCGATTTATACCAGTCAATTGCGTAAACAAGGGCTAGTACGTTCGAATGTTGATGAATATTTCTTAGGTCGGCAATTGGGGACAGATCAAGATGGTATTCCAATTTATTCCCCGCATTTAGATCGTATCAGTCGGCCACTGACCACTAGTGAGTTTAGAAGCATTTCAGGCACAACTGAGGAAAACGACAAGTCTTGGGCACAGAGTTTAACTTTGAGTGCAAATGGTGATGTGTTTGAATTGCCTGCAGGAACGGCCAAGCTTGCTGCAGTGGCAGAAATTGGACGCCAAGGTTTTAAAATCAAACCCGATAAGGCGGTAGAAAATGGTGATTTCTATAATGCCACTTCCAGTGGTGAATATGGTGGGGCACGTACCCGTCAGGCATTGGGTACGGAATTATTTTTACCTTTAGCCAAGCCACTCAATTTAACCTTATCTGGGCGCTATGACCGCTATGCCTTATCCGATAGCAGTATTGATAAATTTACCTTTGGTTCAGGCTTAGAATTTAGACCACATCCAACCTTATTGGTGCGAGGGAACTACGCTACCAGTTTCCGTGCACCAGATATGAACTATCTGTTTTTAAATAAACAAAGAGGGTATTTCCCAAGTACCACTGATTATTTACGTTGTAGCCAAACGGGGCAAGCATTAGATAAATGTAGCTTTAAAGATTATTCGCCTGGTGCAAACTACACCTTAACAGGCAACAAAGATTTAAAACCCGAAGAAGGTAAATCTTATGGTGCAGGCTTTGTGTGGTCTCCGAGTAATAAGTTTGATATTTCCGTCGACTACTGGGATATCAAAATTGATAATCTGGTGACCAATCTCAGTCCAGATAAGATTTTACGCTTAGAAGCTGATTGTCGTTTGGGTGCACAAGATATCAATTCGACACAATGTGTTGATGCGTTGGCACGTGTAGAGCGCAACCCTACAAATGCAGTGGTTGATCCAAATGTGATCAACAATATCAATATTGTACCGATCAATGCTGCCTCAGATCATACTCGCGGGATTGATTTCACCAGCAAATGGCGCTGGAAAACTGAAAATATGGGTAACTTCCTATGGGCGGTGAATTATAGTCGTGTGCTTGAACGTGAATATCAACAATCAAAAGATGGCGAGAAAGATAACTATTTAAAAGACTTAACCATTCCAGATTGGCGAGACCGCTTTAATACCAGTCTCAGTTGGAGTCTCGGTGATTGGGCATCAACTGTATTAGTCAATCGCTATGGCAAGATTCCAAACGGTAATCAAACGGCATACTTAAGCCCGACTTATTTGGTCAATTGGAGTGGAACTTATAAAATTTCACCTAAGGCTTCTGCATCAATCATTGTGAATAACCTATTTGACAAAGTAAAACACGATGACACAGGCGGATGGCCATATTATCCAGTAGGATCATATTCACCAATCGGCCGTCAGGGTTGGTTGGAGTTTAATTATAAATTCTAACAATGATGTGTGGATGCAGCAAAGTGGTACACCATTTGCTGCGTCTTTTTATTTTAAAAACTACAGAGGACAGATCTCCTATGTTGGTCAAACCTTCATTTAAAAAACAATTGCTACTGACAACATTACTTTCATTATCTGCAACCCAGATTTTTGCATCAAATAGCAATGAACAAATTCCAATCGGCAAATTGCCTGAATGGGCCATACCCGAATCTTATGATTTAGATTTTAAAATTGATCCTGCACAAAAAAGTTATACCGGTAAAACCACCATTCATTTAAAACTGACCCAAGCAACCGATCATGTTTGGATTCATGGCAAATCTTTATCGGTAAAAGATGCGAACATCTTATCCGCAGCTGGACAGAAAACCACGGCCAAATATGAGCAAGCTTCGGAAGTCGATGGTGTTAGTCTGATTAAATTTGCCAAGACACTATCCGCAGGGCAATACCGCTTAGTATTGGATTTTAACGCAGATTATGATCAGCAATTGGATGGTATTTATAAAATTGAGTTTGAGGGTAAACCTTATGTCATGACTCAAATGGAGGCGATCAGTGCACGTCAATCCTTTCCATCATTTGATGAGCCACGTTTTAAAACACCCTTTAATATTCGATTAACCATACCAAGTAAATATTCAGGTTTTGCCAATACAAATCAAGTCTCTGAACAGACCGAAAAATCGGGTTGGAAAACTTTAAGCTTTGCCCCGACCAAACCACTACCAACCTATCTACTGGCATTGGCGGTTGGTCCTTGGCAAGTACAACAAGGTCCTGATATTGGTGCGACTGAGTGGCGTAAACAGGCGATCAAATTACGAGGTCTTGCACCCGATGCTAAGGCTGAAAAAATGCAGCATGCCTTGTCTGAAACTCCTGCAATTTTAAAAACATTAGAAGATTATTTTGCATTCGGATATCCATTCGATAAGCTGGATTTGCTTGCTGCACCTGACTTTGCAGCGGGTGCGATGGAAAATCCAGGCCTGATCACATTCAGAGATTATCTAATGCTATTGGATAAAGACTCTCCCGTGTCTTTTGTGCAGAGTTCATTTAATGTCAATGCGCATGAATTGGCACATCAATGGTTTGGGGATGTGGTGACCATGCCGTGGTGGGATGATCTGTGGTTGAATGAATCTTTTGCTACGTGGATGCAAAGTAAAATTACCCAACAATTACATCCTGAATTTAATGCTGATCTTGAACGCGTCGTTGATACTGCAGGCGCGATGAAAAGCGATAGCTTGGTCAGTGTACGCCGTATCCGTCAGCCAATTTTAAGTAATGCAGATATTCAAACCGCTTTTGATGGCATTACCTATCAAAAAGGCGCAGCTGTTTTAAATATGTTTGAAAGCTATTTAGGTGAAGAAAAATTCAAACAAGGCGTGCGTAATTACATTAACAAGCATCAATATGGCAGTGCTACCGCTAATGATTTAATTAGCTCCCTCGCAGAACAGTCTGGTCAAGCTGAGCGTTTTAGCAAAGCCGTGAAAAGTTTTATTGATCAACCGGGTGTACCTTTGTTGAATACCTCATTACAGCAACAAGGCAATAAAGTCTTTTTAAATGTAAAACAAACGCGTTATTTACCTGTTGGTTCTAAAGGCGATGCCAACAGTCTTTGGGGGGTACCATTATGCGTACGTTACGAAGTTCCAAATGCAGCGAGTAAAGTCCAATGTGAACTGGTTGACCAAGCCGAAGCCAAAATTGAACTCAAAGGTGCACGTATTAACAGTTGGTATATTCCAAATGCGGATGCAGCAGGCTATTACCAATTTAGTTTGCCTGAACAAGAACTTGCTCGTCTGACCGCCGCTACGGAAAAACTCTCTAATACTGAACAATTGGCCTATGCCTATGCTGTTTCAGCGGCATTTAACCATGGTGATATTAACCTGTTGGCGGTGGTGGATGTTGCCAAGATATTTGCCAACTCGAATAGCCGCCAAATTAGTACGGCATTGTTTCAGCAGCTCAGCACAATCCAGCGTCATGTGTTGAAGACAGCGGCAGAACGTGAACATTTTAGAAAAGTGCTCGCAAATTTGTATCTACCTAAATTGAATCAATTGGGTTATGCGAGCAAAGCAGGTGAGTCTGCTGAGGATAGCTTGTGGCGGAGTGAGTTAGCCCAATTTCTTGCATTGGAAATTCAGGTGCCAGAAGTCCGCCAAAAACTGTTAAAGCAATCTGACGCTTTATTTGAACAGACGCAACTGAACTTTGCTCAGCTCACCCCAGAATTATTGCCAACGATTCTGGCAGTACGTGTCCAAGAAAAAGGGCAGCCTACCTTTGACCGTTTAGTGGGCGAGTTACAACGCATCACGCAACCGACGCAACGTTTGGCGATTCTCACAGCCTTAGGTTCAGCCAATCAGGTGGAAACACGGCAGCAGGCACGTCAGTTAGTTTTAGACCCACGTGTGAAAGTTGGTGAAGTACGTACCGTGATTAACTCAATCAATAGCTATAGTGGCGAACAAGGTGAACTCTGGTCATGGTTTAAGACAAATCACGATGCTGTGTTTGATCGCTTAGGCAAGTCTTCTGCAGGACGTTTCCCTGCATTGTTTAGTGGTGCAGCATGTACACAACAAGAAGCGACGCAGTTGAATGCCTTCTTTGCACCGAGAACCAAAGAGCTGGTGGGGGTTGAGCGTGGTTTAAATCAAACCAAGGAACGTATCCAACTCTGTGAGTCCTTAGTTGCGAAACAAGATGGTTCGATTGTGCAACAATTGAAGTTATAATTTATTCAGTTATAAAAAAGCCAACGATTATGCGTTGGCTTTTTTATTATAATCTGGCTTAAGCATCATTATCGGGCTGTGGATTTCTGACACCGAGTAATTGGCTGGTCGCTGTGCCTGCAGTCATCGAACCGTTGACGTTTAAAGCCGTACGCCCCATGTCAATGAGTGGCTCAATTGAAATCAGTAACGCGACTAAAGTAATCGGTAAGCCCATGGCTGGGAGGACAATTAAAGCAGCGAAGGTTGCACCGCCACCAACACCAGCAACACCAATCGAACTGAGGGTCACGACCACAACCAACTGAGCAATCCATAACGGATCAAGTGGGTTGATACCGACTGTTGGCGCAACCATGACTGCCAACATGGCTGGATATAAACCAGCGCAACCATTTTGACCAATGGTTGCACCAAATGAAGCAGAGAAGCTGGCAATTCCTTCAGGCACACCCAATTGTTTGGTTTGTGCTTCGATATTGAGTGGAATACTGGCCGCACTTGAACGACTGGTAAAAGCAAAAGTTAAAACAGGGAAAACTTTCTTGAAAAAGTCGATTGGATTGACGCGTACAAACAGCAAAATCAGTGCATGTACGAGGAACATGATTGCAAGTCCAAGATAAGATGCAACGAGGAACTCACCTAATTTGATAATGTCAGCAACATTTGCCGTTGCTACCATTTTGGTCATCAATGCCAATACACCATAAGGTGTAAATTGCATCACTAAACGGACAAGACTAATCACCAAGGCTTGCAGTGCTTCAATCCCGTGTCTGATTCTTTCGCCATTGACGGTATCTTTATCCATCAGTTTAAGTGCTGCTACACCTAAAAATGCAGAGAAAATCACCACACTAATGATTGCGGTTGGGCGAACACCGGTTAAATCGGCAAATGGGTTTTGAGGGAATAAAGAAAGCAGGAGCTTAGGAACATCTAAATCGGTCACTTGTCCAATATATTGACTTTGGATGGTCGCTAGACGCGCTGCTTCTTTGGTGCCTTGTACCAGCCCCTCAGCTGTTAAGCCAAATAAATTGGTGATGCCTGCACCTACAAGTGCGGCAATTGCTGTGGTGACTAACAAGATACCAATCACGAGTACACTGATTTTTCCAAGAGAAGTGGTTTGGTGTAACTTCACCACTGCACTTAAAATTGAAATAAAAATCAGAGGCATGATCACCATCTGTAATAGTTGTACATAACCATTACCAACAAGGTTAATCCATGCAATTGAATGCTCAATAACAGGGCTGTCAGCATAGATCGCTTTAAGGGCTAAACCAAAAAAGATACCTACGATCATACCGATCAGAACTTTTTTGGAGAGACTCCAATCTTTACGATAGCTAAAAAACAATCCTGCCATGAGCAGGACGAAAACAATAATATTCAATAAAACCAAGGTATTCACAATAGGTTATCCTGATAGATCATTCAGGGGAATGCTAAGAACAATGACTTAGATTCTATCATCCAGCCGCCCTGAAACTTAATCATTCCTATGACTATAGTTAATCTAAAAAAGTAAAATGCAATCAGGTAAAACAGAAATCAAGGACTGAACTTACTTTTTATAACGTGTGAAAAGTGGATTAATTATTGAAAAAGAATGACTTGTTTTTAAGTGTAAGTTTTCAGACTAATTTTAATGCTGAAAATTTATGCAGTATGTATGAGTTGTTTATTGTTTTTATATGTTCAAAATAAAAACAGCCTATTTAAAAAATAGGCTGTTTAGGTGCTTAGTATTGTTAAATCTTGAGCTTAAGCATAAATATCCAAGAAGTTTTTGAAAATTTGATGACCATGTTCGCTCAAAATGGATTCAGGATGGAATTGCACACCTTCCACAGGCAGTGTTTTATGTTTGACACCCATTATTTCTTCAATCGTGCCATCTATTTGATTGGTCCAACAGGTGACTTCTAAGCATTCAGGCAAAGTTTCCTGTTCAATCACCAATGAATGGTAACGTGTCGCTGCAAAAGGTGATGGTAAGTTGCTAAAAATCCCTTTGTCACTATGGTGCATATCGGATAGGCGACCATGCATCACTGTTTTAGCACGGATAATATTTCCACCAAAAGCTTGTCCAATCGCTTGATGACCTAAGCAAACACCCAGCAAAGGGATTTTCCCAGCAAAGTGATTGATGGCTGGAATTGAAATACCTGCCTCACTCGGAGAGCATGGACCAGGACCAATCACCAGATATTTAGGCTGCCAACGCTCAATATCCTCTAATGTCACTTGATCATTACGAACAACTTTTACTTCTTGATTCAACTCGCCAAAGTATTGAACGATGTTGTAAGTAAATGAGTCATAATTGTCAATCATTAGAAGCATGATCATAACCTTTTGAAAAATAAGCATTTAATTGTGCTATTGAATTCGATGAACCGATTTGAACGCTGTGCTTTTTCATCTATCTTTAATTAGAGAAAAGATTATTCTAGCGATAACGGGAAATCATCATAACAAAACAGATCATTAATGTGGAAAATTTTGAAGCAAGGCGTAGGTTGGAAGCTGCTCGATATTCTTGGTTTAAAATGCGCTCTTAATCGAGAATAAATTTTTGTAATTGAAAGGCTTGGTGAAAAAACAAGAAAGTGAATCTAAAGTCTAAATGAATTGATTGGAATGATCTTGAAAAGAATGATATAAAAAGCCAATTTATGCTAAGAATAATAGCGTAATTGGCACTACATTGGTTCTTTGTTATATGTATTGCACTATTTTGGTTCATTTTGTCTTTTTTAGGGACGCACTAAAATAGGAATGTTTGAATATGGTGCGTTTTTGGATATAAGCATTATAGTAGACATAGGACATGGAGCTTAAAGCATTTTTTCTGCAAAGAATTTCAATGTTTTAGGTATGCTTTAAAATTGTTGGTATGATAATTGCTAATTAGATATCAACAACTAACACGCACTTAACAGGTGCATAGAAATTTCATTGGAGCAAATGAGCATGGCGAACAAGGTCCTTCAACTCATCAAAGAAAGTGGCGCAAAATGGGTCGATTTTCGCTTTACTGATACTAAGGGTAAAGAGCAGCACGTAACTTACCCAGCTGACACGATTGATGAAGATACATTTGAAGACGGTAAAATGTTTGATGGTTCTTCAATCGCAGGTTGGAAAGGCATTGAAGCTTCTGACATGATCTTACGTCCAGATGCTGAAACTGGTTTCCTTGACCCGTTCTTTGCTGAACCTACAGTTGTTGTGACTTGTGACGTTATCGAGCCTTCAACTGGTCAAGGTTACGAGCGTGACCCACGTTCGATTGCTCGTCGTGCTGAAGAATATTTAAAATCTACAGGTATCGGTGATACAGCATTCTTTGGTCCAGAACCAGAATTCTTCGTTTTTGACGAAGTAAAATGGGACATCGACATGTCTGGCGCGCGCCACACATTAATCGCTGAAGAAGCTGCTTGGTCTACAGGTAAAGACTACGAAGCAGGTAACTCAGGTCACCGTCCACGTGTTAAAGGTGGTTACTTCCCAGTTCCTCCAGTTGACTCTCATCAAGACATGCGTGCTGAAATGTGTGCACGTATCGAAGACATCATGGGTCCTGGTCGTGTAGAAGTACATCACCACGAAGTTGCTTCTTGCCAATTAGAAATTGGTGTGAGCTTCAATACCTTAGTTCGTAAAGCGGACGAAGTTCAACAGTTCAAATATGCAGTTTGGAACGTTGCACACCAATATGGTAAAACAGCGACATTCATGCCTAAGCCAATGGTTGGTGATAACGGTTCTGGTATGCACGTTCATATGTCAATCTCTAAAGATGGCAAGAACTTGTTTGCTGGTGATGAATATGCTGGTTTATCAGAAATGGCATTGTTCTTCATCGGTGGTGTAATCAAACACGCGCGTGCGTTGAATGCGATTACTAACCCAGGTACAAACTCTTATAAGCGTTTGGTTCCACACTACGAAGCACCAATTATGCTTGCTTACTCAGCACGTAACCGTTCTGCTTCTATCCGTATTCCTTACGTTTCTAGCCCTAAAGGCAAACGTATCGAAGCACGTTTCCCTGATCCATTAATGAACCCATACTTAGGTTTTGCTGCATTGTTAATGGCTGGTCTTGACGGTATCCAAAACAAGATCCACCCAGGTGAAGCTGCTGACAAAAACTTGTATGATCTTCCTCCTGAAGAAGAAGCAAAAATCCCAACAGTTGCGCACAACTTAGAAATGGCGATTGCTGCACTTGAAGCGGATCATGAGTTCCTGTTGAAAGGTGGTGTATTCACTAAAGAAATGCTTGATGCATATATCGAACTTAAAACTGAAGATGTACGCCGTCTTAACACGACGACTCACCCAGTTGAATTTGATATGTACTACAGCCTGTAATATATATAGATTGAAAAAGCTCGCTTCGGCGGGCTTTTTTTATGTTTTTGATTCAATTGAAAGTCATGCGCTTTTTCCAAAGAAATTCATGTACACTCATAGGGTCTGCTGGCACTTCACAGATGCTTGCGACAGAGGATATTTTTTAGATGTTACAAGGCGGGTCGTATGAAATTTAGTGCCTCTAAATGAATACGAGCTAACGTAGTAATATCAAAAAATAACCCTGTCCCGAAGGGTTATGTCTAAAACTTCCCCAAACTTCGTTATGAAACTTGACAAGGGTCTCGCCATTGTCTACGTTCCATGCCTTGTTTGTGTGGTTTTAGCCTATAACGCAATGCATGGCTGAAGTATCAGCAGACCCTAATGATGTTTTTAGTGAGCCAAGCATGCGAAATTTACGACCAAACAGAATTAAGGGACGAGAGATCCCAACTGAAATGAAAAAATGGTTGTATGCATCTGGTTCTCTTACTCAGCAATTGACTGATCTGGGTGAGGGGGAATTTCATGTCGAACGTCTTACAGAACATTTTCAACGACTCACCTTTAACGATAGCCAGTGGATGAAAATGCCAGCACACCATATTGCATGGGTGCGAGAAACCAATCTTTATGGTAGTGAAACAGAAGCTTGGGTCAAAGCAAAAAGTATTTTTCCAATTTTAAGTCTACACAAGAAAGCGCGATTATTTCGGCATATCCGTAATAAGCCAATTGGCTGGTTCCTATTTCAACGAACCAATCCTGCCTGTGAAAGACGAGTGATTTATCTGGAAGAAGGGTGGACCAGACAAAGTTGTTATACTTGGCATGGTTGCAAATTTATCGTGCAAGAGACTTTTCTCCCTGCATTTGAACAGTTTATTCGACAGCATTGACTCTAAGGATTCATCATGGAAACAGTGCAACACACAACATGGCGGCAACGCTTAGAAGCCTATTATTATTTATGCCGTTTTGATAAGCCTGTAGGCACAGAACTGGTCTTTTGGCCAACCATGTGGGCACTATGGATTGCTGCTGGAGGTTTACCTCCCTTGCAGATTCTCATTGCGATGGTCTTGGGTACCATTTTTATGCGTGCAGCGGGTTGCGCGATCAATGACTTTGCTGATCGTAAAGTGGATGCTCATGTAGAGCGTACCAAGACTCGTCCATTGGCGACAGGTGTCATTCGCCCACGCGAAGCGGTTTATGTTTTTTTGGGGTTGGTTGTAGCAAGTGCATGTACTTTATTTTTCCTCCCAATTGCAACGTTTTATTGTGCCTTAGCCGGTTTGGTGTTGGCATTCATTTATCCTTTTATGAAGCGTTATACACATTTGCCACAAGTGGTTTTAGGCATGGCATTTTCATGGGGAATCCCTATGTCTTTTACCGCAATGGGCAAGCCTTTAGATTTAACTTGCTGGCTTTTATATTTTGGTAATTTGGCATGGACCGTGGCTTATGACACTCAGTATGCGATTACCGACCGAGAGTATGATTTAAAAATTGGGGTGAAATCTACAGCGATTTTATTTGGTCGTTACGATATACAGATTATTGGCTTACTTCAAATTTTAAGTTTGCTCCTCATCGGTGGGGCTTTATATTTGGAAAATCTGTTATTGCCATTCGGATTGGCGGCATTGTTGATCGTTGCTGCTGATTTTGCTTATCAAGCATTCAAAACTAAAGATCGTGATCCGCAAATTTGTTTTTGGGCATTCCGTCACAATCGTTGGGTGGGGTTGATTATTTTCATTGGAATTTTTTTAGAATTAATATTTTAAACTGACTGAATAGTTGAAAAGTGTTCTATGCAGGGCACTTTTTTTATGCCTTAATAATGTGGCATGTAGTTTCATGCTTAAAATAAAACAAGGACTAAAAGGATATTTTATGAAACGGTCTAAAATTGCATTGGCAATGACATTCTCTATTTCTGCATTATTTTTAACCGCATGTAATGACAATGATGATGATTACACTGGGGTGGATTCGAATAAAACTTATCTGTCTGAAACGACTTATTCCAAGGATAAAGTGGATAATGCCGAATCACTCAAGGTAATGACTTATAACATGGTGAATGTACAAGGTCGTACTGCCAAAGCAACTGCATTGGTGATGTTTCCTAAAGTTGCTCAGCCTGCTGATGGTTACCGAGTCGTCGTATGGGAGCATGGTACAGTTGGGGTAGGAGATAGCTGTGCCCCAAGTAATAATACTGTGAATCCTCGCTTTAAAATCCTCGCTGACACTTTGTTGGCGGCAGGTTATGTGGTGATTGCACCAGATTATGAGGGCTTGGGAACTCCAGGAATTCATCCATATTTAAACTTGGGTAGTGAAGCTAAATCTGCGATTGCAGCAGTTAAAGCAGCAAAAGATCATTATGGAGCAAAACTCAACGGACAATGGATGTCAATTGGTCAGTCTCAAGGTGGTCATGGTTCATTGGGTACTGCTGAATTTGCAAATAATGATGCGAATTATAAAGGGGCCGTTGCTGGCGCACCAGCATCTAGCCTTGGCTATATCATCTCTGTTGTTGCACCACAGGCAATTGCAAATATTCTTAAGCAAGAGCAGGCTGGTCTTGCACCAGTAGGCACAGCTGTTGAAGTCTATGCAGAGCTGCTTGCTTATGCTGCATATACGACTGTAGGTATTACTGCTTATGATCCTAAATTTAATTATCGAGAAATTTTTCAGGAACGTTCTCGTTCAATTGCTGAATTTGCTGAAGGTACTACAGGTGAAAATGGCGTATGTTTAGATGATTTGCATAATAAGTTTGCAGCAGATATTCGTGACTTTATCAGCAAAGATAGCACGAAAACTGTTTTGGACTATCCAGGCTTAGCGGGTAACTTCCAAGAAAATCCAACAGTGAAAAAATTCCTAACAGATAATCAACCCGCGACTAAGAAAATAAACAGTCCCGTGATGATTATTCAGGGGACATTAGATATGGCAGTGCCTTATCCAGTGACAGATTCCTTGCAAAAAGGATTAGAGGCACTTGGTACAAAGGTAACCTTCTTGCCAGTTGTTGGGGCGAGTCATACTCAAGCAATTGTATGTAAAAATGCGGATGCTTATGGCTTTATCCAAGCTAATATGTCAGCGGGTACAGGCATTGTATTAACAGATGCACAGAAGGATGCAAGCAAGAGCCCTCACTGTACTGGTAAATTCTAAAATTTCTTTGTTCATTTAAAATTAGCTTTTAAAAAGAGTCTCTTTATAGAGGCTCTTTTTTGTTATATTGTTGCACTGTTTAAAGCCATGCAATTTGAGTTTAAATCACTTATGAGCCAGCCGCCTGTTGAAAAAAAGTCAGTTCCTTGGTTATTAATGAGTTTGGGGTTGTTGATTCCAATTTTTATTGTCGGTATGGCCTTTGTTGCAGCCAAAAGTGATGCACAAACCAAGAAAAAATATGACCAGCAACGCGCTGAAATGGCAAAGAAATTTGAACAGCAGAAAAATGCTGAACAAGCGACAAAGGTGGAATAGTCTTTCTTAAATTAGCTGACTATCGGAGATCCATCTGTAGCTGTCTTATGGATGGAATTTCCGTATAACGCTGTACTTGATAGCCTGCTTCTTGCAACATCTGATCGCGCTTTTTATCTTCTAATTCCTTTCCTAAATGACTTGGGTCGTCTAGCTCAATAATCGCCAAAACATTCATCTGCTGATCTAGCACTACGAAATCTGTCACCTTGCGATTAAACTTGCTGCGGATCTTGTAGTGATCACTGGTAATCAATGCACTAAAGGCAACCTGCGCAAGTACATGATGCTGTGGAAAGGCTTGTTGTAAACGTACAAACATTCTAGATTCAAATGATGTGATAACAGGTCGAGCAAAGAACTTTTGTTTGGGAAAGAAAGGGCGTATGCAGCTAAAGAGTAATATAGCTGTACTAATAAAACCAATAGTTAGAAATAAGAAGTGATTCGATTCAAACATGTATTTATCAAAGAGCAAATAAAAAACCCACTCAATTAAGAGTGGGTTTTTAGAATCTTGGCTCTCCCACCTGGGCTCGAACCAGGGACCTGCGGATTAACAGTCCGTCGCTCTACCGACTGAGCTATGGGAGAATCTGGATATGCATTCTATGCATGAAGGAGGCAGTGGTCAAGCAATTCATAAGAAAAAAATTAAATATTGATTTAACTGTACTTTTTATCAGCATTTCTACCGTTCTAATGTCTAAAATTGGAGAATTTTCCAATAGAAAAATAAAAAGCCCATATCAATGATATGGGCTTTTTAGAATCTTGGCTCTCCCACCTGGGCTCGAACCAGGGACCTGCGGATTAACAGTCCGTCGCTCTACCGACTGAGCTATGGGAGAATCTGAGTGCCATTATAGGCAGCTTTTAAAATTGGTCAAGATAAAAGTGTCATGTTTCTTTCATTTTTGCATCGTATGCTTTTTATTTGCACAATTGAGATAAAGTAGGAAAAATAACTTGAACTTTGAACAGGCTATTGCTAGATTCGAATTAGAAAGAGCGTTTAGATATTCATCTAAACAGTGTGGATTTAACCCTACTTGCCAGCACTAAAATGGCTAAACCGGAGGTCGAAATGACTATTCTTAATATTCAATCTATTTTTTCAAATTTGTCTTTTTATCAAGAGCGCTATCTCGAAATTATTCAAGATCCTGTGCAGTATTACACGCCAGTTGAACATGCATTTATAAATACTTTTCCATTTAAACAACAAGCCTTGTATCTGGGTGATTTATTGCAATTGTGGTTTGGCAATAAGTGGAAAATTCAAACGACTAAAGATCTGCTCACACAAAAAAATACATCAGCTGTTGATGTACACGCACCTTTATATTTATTTCAACTTGGTGGTGAATTATTTTTAGGTGCAAACACTGCTTTAGCTTGGTCTGTTGCAGAGCAAAAGGTTGTTTCAGTACAAGTGAAAAGCATTTGGCAATACGCAGTATTCAGTCATTTATGTCTTCGACCAAAAAACTTTCAAGCGAATAAGGCCATTGCATAGGGCTATGATGAAATAGCCCATTTGCTTAATCTGTGCTTATGGGCGAATGATCATGCAGGTTGCGGTTGCATGGGCATAAAGTTTGCCATCTGCATCGACAATCTTACCCTCAGAAATACCTAAGTTTTTACTGATATTGATCATGCTACCTATCGCGGTGAGTTTTTGATTCTTAGGAATAGGGCGACACATTTTAATATTTAGATCAATAGTGCCATACCCGACACCTGCTTCTAAAAGTGTATGAACAGCACAACCTGTGACTGAATCGAGTACAGTTGCAGCAAAACCACCATGAACACCTCCTAGTGGGTTGAGGTGGCGTTGATCTGCTTGAACCTCAAATTTGATAAAACCTTCTGCAACTTCTATTGGCTGCATGGGAATAGTTTCACTAATGCTAGCAGGTGGAATTTTGCCTTCACACATCGCTGTTAAAAATTCAAGTCCGTTCATTTCTTTCGGGTGTTTCATCTTATTTATCCTTTCATAGTTCTAAAATAGAACTCGTATATAAAGTAGACTTTGCAGCCGAAAGTGTCAAGTATTACAGGTGCTCAGGGGCTGTTTTACAAATTGTTCGTTGCTAAAGATTCGGATTGTTTTATGCTATTTGAAAAATCATGCATAACAATTCTGAATAAAAGGTAAATGATAATGAAGGGACAATGCGTTTGTGGTGAAACCACATTTGAAGTTGAATTAAGTAATCATGATGTACATGCCTGTCACTGTTCGATTTGTCGTCGACAGACCAGTGGTGTGATTATGACGATTGATGTCAAACAGGGAAGTTTAAAATTTTTAAAACAAGATCACCTGTCTGTTTATAACTCATCGGCTTGGGGCGAGCGAGGCTTTTGTAATGCCTGTGGTACCAATTTATTTTGGCGGACTAAAGATCAGAATTATTGCAATATCAACGCATTTGCATTGAATGAGTCACCCAAAGATCTAAATCTTGATTTGGAGATTTATATTGATTGTAAACCTGAGTTCTATGCTTTTCAAAACTCGACCAAAAAAATGACTGAAGCGGAGGTGGTTGCACTTTTTAGTGGTGAATCTGCGGAATAGAATAGTTTTTATGAAAGTCTAACTGTATTAAAGAGATCAATTTAAGACAAAAAAAAGAAGCTTCATTGAGAAGCTTCTTTTTTATTGCAGAAAAATTATTTTGCAGCTTTTTCTGCTGCAATCGATGCAATTGCGGCATCAACGCCTTCAATTGAATCAGCAGCTTTTTTGATACGCGCTAAAGCATCAACTAATACTTCGTCAGCAGTTGCGTAAGAAATACGCATGAATCCGCCTAAGCCAAATGCATCACCAGGAACAACAGCAACGCCAGTTTCTTCAAGTAACCATTCAGAGAACTCTGTGCAAGATTTTAAACCTTTGGCACGAATTAACGGGCGGATATTGGCATACGCATAGAATGCGCCATCAGCAGGCAAGCAAGAAATCCCTTTGATGTCATTTAAGCCGTTAACCACTAAGTCATGACGGCGTTTGAATGCTTCAATCATTGGCTGTAATACGTCTTGTGGGCCATTCAATGCGGCTTCAGCTGCAACTTGCGAAATCGAAGTTGGGTTTGAAGTGGATTGTGACTGGATCTTTTTCATCGCACCAATGATTTTTGCAGGTCCAGCTGCATAACCAATACGCCAGCCTGTCATTGCATAAGCTTTAGATACGCCATTTAAAACAATGGTACGGTCATATAAGTCTGGTGCAACAGTTGCAATGTTGTAGAACTCATCTTCCCAACGAATTGGTTCATACATGTCATCAGAAGCAACAAATACTTGTGGGTGACGACGTAACACTTCTGCCAAAGCTTCTAATTCAGCTTTGGTGTAGATCATACCTGTTGGGTTTGAAGGGCTGTTTAATACTACTAGACGTGTATTTGGTGTGATTGCCGCTTCTAATTGTTCAGGTGTAATTTTGAAACGCTGGTCTTCACCACATTTCACGATGACTGGTGTGCCTTCAGCAATAATCACCATATCTGGATAGCTTACCCAGAAAGGTGCAGGGATGATCACTTCGTCACCTTTATTTAACAAAGCCAGTGCCAAGTTAAAGAAACTTTGCTTACCGCCACAAGACACGAGAATCTGGTTGGCTTGATAATCTAAATTATTATCGCGTTTGAATTTCGCAATAATTGCTTTTTTTAAGCTTGGAGTACCGTCTACAGCTGTATATTTTGTAAAGCCTTTATTAATCGCTTCAATTGCAGCATCTTTGATGTGTTGAGGGGTATCAAAGTCTGGTTCGCCTGCACCTAAACCAATCACGTTTTTACCAGCAGCTTTAAGCTCAGCGGCTTTATTGGTCACTGCAAGTGTAGGGGACGGTTTGATGGCATTGACACGATCAGAGAGACGTACGTCCACGGCATTATTCCTTCTTATGGGATTAAAAAATAAAAAGCAGGTTATCTTAGCCTAAATAGACTTCTTTGTGGCTGAAACTTGCCAGAATCGCATAAAAAGTTACTAAATTTTAAGCATTAGAATCATTGTGTTTTTTTACATATTTTATTTTTATCAAAAGCGCAAAAATCTATTACAATGTGCGGCTAGAAATCTAGATTTCGAGAGAATTCCAATGAGTACCCAACAACCTAAAGCCAAAAAAGCTTTGGTGAAATTGCCTTTCCCTATGCCATCTGCACAGGATGACGCTGAGGATGCAACGCATAATCAGGTGCGTCCAAAACCTGAACAATATGCTGATCGTACTTGGATGCCACCACGCGGTACACGTCGTTCGATGGGTAAGCGTTAATAAAAAAGCCAATCTCACTGATTGGCTTTTTTATTATTAATGGCGGTTTAATGGATGTTGTATTTGCAGCTCGCCACGCCAAAGTTTAAGAAAATCGTACTCATCAATATCATACAGTTCCATCAAGGCAATAATCACACTCACAAAGGTCATTGCACCTTCAGCGTTGTTATGGAAATTGAAAATTTTGCCATTGAGCTTGCCTAAAATATCGTTGATTTCATGTTCACGACCGCGACCATAGCGATCACGTGGGTACAACTCTTCATTTAAAACAATCAAAGCAATGGCTTTTTCAGCTGCGGTTAACTGAGTCTGATCAAGTGCTTCTTCGAAAGATTCATAGCCATGGTCAAAATAGAAAATGACCTTGTCTGAAATAAAAGCATGTACCGCATCAGCAGTTAGGTCAGGAAATTGCGAAACTGCATCTTCTTCGATATAGGGACGAAAGGATTCTGGAAAAATCACATTGGAGTGAATGCCTTTAAATAATGGGGCAATTTCAGATACTTTATAACCAGCAATACCACAGCCCAAGGCCGTTAAAAAGTATTTCATTTTAGAGTGGTGTTTTGCGTAGACTTTAAAGTCTTCTACATAATGCTCTATCTGAGCCAATGGCATTTGTTGTAAGTGTTCGTTCAGTGTTGGAATTGCGAAGGTTTGTCCTGCCCAACCACGACCAACACCTTTGACTGCCGCAAAGTGTTGTGCTGCGACACGGGCCGCACCGCTGTCATGGATACCCGCTAAATTACTACCAAAAACAAAGACCGTATCTTCTGGGAGTTCCGTTACGATTGTTTCATCGTGATATTGGTAAGTCATATTCTTATCATTGAAATTGAGTATAAGTCCATGTTGCAGTTGATTGCGTAGCGGGTCAAGTCTTGCTTGAGATTAATTTATTCAAGGCATGTTTCTGAGGGGTGATAATCTAATGACGATGAGATTCAAGTATTACTAAGCACTAAAATATATATCATGGCTATCCTTGATAGAGTCTTTGATATTGTGATGTGTTGTCTAGGCGTTATAGTTAACAATTGATATCAAAACTAGATTGAAATTTCACCCCATTCTGTTAAGTTTTTTGGGTTTATAAGTATAAATTGCGCGCTTTTTTAAAGACTATGGCAATCTCTTGATTTGACTGTGTTGGAAATTGCATAACAATTCAAAAGTATCTTTAGACTTTAAAAAGCAGTTTGTTGCCCCCATTAGAAAGTGAAAATAGCCATCCAATCAGTTGAGTATCTCTATATGAGCGAAAACCAACCTTTTGAGTTAGTCACCAATTATCAACCCGCGGGAGATCAACCTCAGGCGATTGAAAAATTGGTCAGTGGTATCGATCAAGGTTTTCGTAATCAATTACTGCTTGGGGTAACAGGGTCGGGTAAAACCTATACCATGGCCAATGTGATTGCTCAGACGCAACGTCCAACGATTGTCATGGCACATAACAAGACACTTGCGGCACAGCTTTATGGTGAGTTTAAAGCTTTTTTCCCGAATAATGCAGTTGAGTATTTCGTCAGTTATTACGATTACTACCAACCAGAAGCGTATGTGCCTTCGTCAGATACCTTTATTGAAAAAGATTCGGCCATCAACGACCATATTGACCAAATGCGTCTTTCGGCAACACGTGCGTTGTTAGAACGTCGTGATGCGATTATTGTCGCTTCTGTTTCTGCGATTTATGGTTTGGGTGATCCAAATGCTTATATGCAGATGCTATTGCATATCGTACAAGGTGATCGTGTTAGTCGCGATGAGATCATTCGTCGTTTAGTAGAGATGCAATATACCCGTAATGAACTGGAGTTCTTACGCGGTACTTATCGTATCCGTGGAGAAATTATTGATATTTTCCCTGCGGAATCTGATAAAGATGCGATACGTGTTGAGCTATTTGATGATGAAGTCGATTCGATTCGTTGGTTTGATCCGTTGACTGGAAAATTGGTACGTAAAGTGCCGCGTGTGACCATTTATCCAAAGAGTCATTATGTGACCCCGAAAGATCATTTAACCCGTGCTATTGATACCATTAGAGATGAGTTGAAAGATCAGCTTAAATTCTTTAAAGAGCATGACAAGTTATTAGAAGCTCAGCGGATTGAACAGCGTACACGTTATGACCTAGAGATGATGCAGCAATTGGGTTATACCAATGGTATTGAAAACTACTCACGCCATCTTTCTGGTCGTGGGGCTGGTGAAGCACCACCGACATTATTTGATTATATCCCTGAAGATGCCTTGCTGATTATTGATGAATCACATGTGACAGTTCCGCAAATTGGTGCGATGTATAAAGGTGACCGTTCACGTAAAGAAAACTTGGTGAATTATGGTTTCCGCTTACCAAGTGCTTTGGATAACCGCCCAATGAAATTTGAGGAATGGGAGAGGATTGTTCCAACTACAGTCTTCGTCAGTGCAACGCCTGCACATTATGAATTGGAAAAGTCAGAGCAAATTGTTGAGCAGGTGGTACGTCCAACAGGTTTGATTGACCCCGAAATTGAAGTGCGCCCAGTATTAACTCAAGTGGATGACGTGCTCTCTGAAATCAATATTCGTAAGCAACTCAACGAGCGAGTATTAGTTACGACCTTAACTAAACGTATGGCTGAGGATTTAACTTCATATCTTAAAGAGTATGGCGTTAAAGTGGCCTATCTGCACTCGGATATTGATACGGTTGAGCGTGTCAAAATTATTCACGAACTACGTACTGGCGTACATGATGTATTGGTCGGGATTAACTTGCTGCGTGAAGGTTTGGATATGCCAGAAGTATCTTTGGTTGCAATCTTGGATGCGGATAAAGAAGGTTTCTTGCGTTCAGAACGTTCGTTGATTCAAACCATTGGTCGTGCGGCACGTAATGTCAAAGGTAAAGCGATTTTATATGCCGATCGTATTACTGATTCGATGCGTAAAGCGATGGATGAAACAGATCGCCGTCGTAATAAACAGATTGAATTTAATGAATTGCACGGTATTACACCACGTAGTGCTGTACGCCAAGCAATTAAAGAAATCGATACTGGTGAAGTGCTGACTGATGATGAGATTGATGAAAAGGTACTTGAACAAGCACAGAGTATCAGTGCAGATGAACAGCATTTATTATCTGATCCAAAATTGTTCGCTAAGCATATTACCAAACTTGAAAAAGAAATGCTGAAAGCGTCGAAAGAGCTCCAGTTTGAACAGGCTGCAAGATTACGTGATGAGATTGTCCGTCTTAAAGCGCATATGTTGCAGTCATAATCGGTCAGAGAAATCCTTAAGAGGGATACATATCGCAACAGTTTTTGTTCACAAAGTAAGCTATTTTAATTTGGCTAACTATATGACTATTGATAACAAATTACTGTTTTGAGGATTTCTCATGCCTTTTATTAAAAATTTCCCGAAAGCGAGTTGGCGCCTTGCAAAGATTGCGATTGGTGGGGCTGTCTTAACTGGGTTGGCTGTTGGAACGATTGCTTATGCACAAGCAAAACCGTTACCGACAGTCGATAAAGTTGAACTCGATAAGTATTTGGGAGTTTGGTACGAAGTCGCACGAAAACCGATGTTTTTTGAGCGTAAGTGCGCTTATAACGTCACCGCGACTTATACCTTAAATGAAAATGGCAATATTGTTGTTGATAACAAATGTTATGACAGTGATGGCAACGTACAACAAAGTGTGGGTGAAGCTTTTGTTGCCAATGCACCGTTTAATACTAAATTACGGGTGAGTTTTTTGCCTGAGGTCGTGCGTTGGGTCCCTGTGATCCGTGGTGATTATTGGATTTTAAAACTCGATGCTGATTATCAAACTGTACTGGTCGGAGAACCGCGCCGTAAATATTTATGGGTACTTTCACGGATACCTAATCCCAAAAAAGAAATTATTCATGAATATTTAAATTACGCAAAATCATTAGGTTATGATATTGATGATGTGATTTACCCTGAACATCATTAAATAAATACGATATACTGAACAGGAACCATGCTTGCATGGTTTTTTTAATTCCAAATAGTGGATAAATCACGTATTTTGGAAAACTTCCCAAAATTAGAGGCCTAAAATGTTTAAAGGAATTGCTTATTCAGTTTTGGCTTCAGTTACTTTTGGGGTTTTGTATTTTTATACTCAATTGCTTGGTGCATTTGATAGCGAACAAACCTTTGGTTGGCGCATCATAGCGACCTTGCCTGTTTTAACACTATTTATGTGGTTCAGTGGTGACTTAAGTCATATCAAACACATATTTAAAAGAATCCTCGCACAGCCCTCATTATTATTACTTTTAATTACCACCTCGGTGCTGACATCTGCGCAGTTATGGTTGTTTTTGTGGGCACCAATGCATGGTCGTGGACTACAAGTGTCATTGGGTTATTTCCTATTACCTCTGGTTTTGGTATTGGCTGGAAGTATCCTATACGGTGAAAAGCTTTCAAAGTTGCAGTACGTTGCGGTATTGTTTGCTGCATTTGGTGTAGGGCATGAGGTATGGCGCTTGGGCAGCATTGCTTGGGAAACTGCCTTTGTTGCTTTGGGCTATGCAGCTTATTTTATTCTTCGCAAAAAAATTCAAACTGATAATTTAGGTGGGTTTTGGTGGGATCTTTTACTGATTCTTCCAGTTGCGATTTTCTTTACCCAAACAGGGGATACACCTTATCTCAAGTTTTTAGAATATCCGAGTCTGATCTTGGTGGTGATAGGGCTAGGTTTGCTCAGTGCCATTGGTCTGGGTAGTTATATTCTTGCGAGTCGCTATTTACCTTTAATTATTTTCGGTTTACTGGGTTATTTAGAACCTGTTTTGTTGGCCTTGGTCTCTTTGCTGATTGGAGAAAAAATCGGGGCAGATGAATGGTTAACCTATATTCCGATTTGGCTGGCTGTGTTGGTACTGGTGATTGAAGGGACAATGCATTTATACCAACAGAGGAAGCGCAAGCAACATCTAGAATTGAACGTAAAACAATATTTGCAATGGGTGAAGGATAATAAGTTAGATTGATGCGAGTCTAATTTAAAAATTAAACACCTTTAATCTTGGTATATAAGTAATAAGTTAGGTTAATGATAAGAAACATTAAAATACGTCCATATTCTTTGGGAAGACAGCCTACCTCGCTATTGCAGTTGAAAAAGGGCTCTCCAATCCAAGAGATTGGCAAGTAAACGATATTTGTCATTACAAGCCCGATCATTCCAACCAAGCCCATAGAGATTTCGCAAGCAAGAGGAATGCTGATAAGTAATAGCCATACTTTAAAATTCATTTTTACCTTCATGTTTTGAGCAGTGCTTTCTTTAATTTAAATTGATACGTGTTATTTATTTTTATTTCAATGTATTAGAGATAAATGTCAAGTTTTTAGTGCAATTGCTTAGCAGTTTTGACAGAGATTGAGATTTATATCATTGTTAAGGTTAAGAACAAAATTATCCTTATTATCAGTAAAACTGTTAGTAGTGTTTTGAAATTGGCATTTATTTTGATGATAAAAATCAATCTTCACCAAAATTCACAAAAATAATTATAGGTATTTTATGAATTTATAGTCAATTAGGACAAAATCTTAGCTCGTTTAGCAGCTTTTGATTCAATCTTGATGATAATTCTATTACAATTATGGCGTTTTAAAAATTCACGCCCAGTATATATAAATTAGAGGACGTATCAGTGAGCAAAGACACTATCATTGCCCTACACGCAGAACACCAAGGTCGTTGGAAAAACCGTGAAGAAATCGCGGAACGTATGATTACTTTAATTGGTCAATTGTACCGTGAGAAAAATATTGTTGTTTCTGTTTACGGCCGTTCTTTAATTAACCGTTCAGTTATTCAAATTTTAAAAACGCATCGTCGTACACGTATGCTTGATGTTGAACTTTCTGTTGTAAATACCTTCCCAATTTTGGAAGCGTTAATGAAAGTTGAAAACATCGGTTCAGCTGAAGTTGATATCGGTAAACTTGCTGTTGAATATAAAAACCAAGGCGGCGATGTAGATGCTTTCGTTGCTCAAGCAGTTGCTCCAATTCAAGGTAATGTGACTGCTGCTGCGCCTAAAGATGTTGTTCTTTATGGTTTTGGTCGTATTGGTCGTATCCTAGCGCGTTTAATCATCAGCCAATCTGGTTTAGGTCGTGGTTTAAGCCTTAAAGCTATTGTTGTTCGTAAATCATCTGATGGCGACTTGGCGAAACGTGCTTCTCTATTACGTCGTGACTCTATTCACGGTACTTTTGACGGTACGATTTCTGTAGATGAAGAAAACGAAGCAATCATTGCAAATGGTCAATTCATTAAAGTGATTTATGCATCAAGCCCAAGCGAAGTGGATTACACTGCTTATGGTATTGAAAATGCACTTCTTATCGACAACACAGGTAAATGGCGTGATGCTGAAGGCCTGAGCCAACACTTGAAATGTGCAGGTGTTGCACGTGTGGTATTAACTGCACCAAGTAAAGGTGAGATGAAGAACGTTGTATTTGGTGTGAACAACTCTGACATCTTAGATGAAGACAAAATCATCTCTGCTGCAAGCTGTACAACCAACGCAATTACACCTGTATTAAAAGTTTTAGATGACAAATACAAAGTATTGAATGGTCATGTTGAAACAGTTCACTCGTTCACAAACGACCAAAACTTAATTGATAACTATCATAAAGCGGATCGTCGTGGCCGTGCTGCAACATTGAACATGGTAATTACTGAAACTGGTGCTGCAAAAGCAGTTGCAAAAGCGTTACCAGGTCTTAAAGGTAAGTTGACAGGTAACTCTGTACGTGTACCAACACCAAACGTATCTCTTGCAATCTTGAACCTTAACTTAGAGAAAGAAGTTGATCGTGAAGAAGTGAACGAATACATTCGTCAAATCTCAATCAACTCTAGCTTACAAGGTCAAATTGGTTATACCAACTCAACTGAAGTTGTATCAAGTGACTTTATTGGTTCACGTACTGCTGGTGTATTTGATGCACAAGCAACAATTGCTTCAGGTACGCGCTTAACTGCTTATGTTTGGTACGATAACGAAGTAGGCTATAGCTGCCAAGTATTACGTATCGCTGAACAAATGTGTGGCGTAAGCTATACAAAAATCCCTGCTGAAACAAATGCATAATTTGTTCGCAGAGTGATAAAAAAGCCCAGTTTTTTAACTGGGCTTTTTTATTGACTGTACAGAATATATGCTGAATAAAACATAAAAATCGATGAGAATGGTGGAAAAGGGAAATAATTAATAAGGAATCGTTCATTGTTGCAGTTCAGACGTTTGTTCGTGGTATTTGCTTTAATTGTGGTTGCCAACTTGTGTGGTGTGTATATCGCGATGTGGGTGTTTAAGCATTTTAATATTTATATCCCATTAAAGAACCAAGATGTTGCCATCGACTTGCAAGAGCCGTTACAGGTGCGGGTAAAGGTTAAAGATGCACTGAATGTCGATGTGAATGGACGTGTTGATGCTAGGATTCCAATTAATGAGCAACTCAATGTTCCACTGACTCAAACGCTCACACCACGGGTTTATTTTGATAATTTAGTGCCAATCAGTACCACGATTCCGGTAAAGGAAACGATTAAGGTCAATCAAAGTCTACCGATTGATACCAAAGTGCAGGTCAAAATTTTAGGTAAGGACGTCACCTTACCATTGAAAGGGTCGATTCCTTTACAACTGGATGTACCGATTGATATCCAAGTGCCGCTACAGCAAAAAGTACATTTGAAATTTGATGCACCAGTTCGCACTGAACTTAAGGAAAACTTGCATATTCCTTTGAAAGCACAGCTGAATGCAAACATTCCAATTCAAGGTAATTTGAATGTACCGATCACTTCTGAGCTCAATGCTACTGTCGATGTTAAAAATACCTTACCTGTCAAAATTGCACAGGGCGAATTAAAGATTCCGTTATCCACGATGTATTTGGATCGTGTCAAAGCTCAGCCTATAGATGAGCCGACAGCTCAAAATGCTATCAAAGCAGGTGAGTAATGGAGATGCCCAAAACACTTAAAAGCCTACTCATCAGTTTTGTGATTGTCACAACTCTGGTGGCGATTTTATTTTGGTTCTATTTGAATATTCAGGCATCTTTGATTGTTTCTGCGCAACAGGCGGATATTCGTTTGCCTGAATCCTTGGGAACCAAGATTCAAGTGGGTGATCATTTAAGAGTGAAATCGGAAGGTCAGCTGAATACGGTACTGAACATTGATCGGACGCTAAAATTGCCATTAAAAGGGAAATATTTGGCTGATTTAAGCTTTGAAGTTGAAACACCGATTACGGTTGATATCAATTATGAAACCACGCTGAAAGTAGATGAAATCGTACCGATTGAAACCAGCACAGATTTGATCTATCAAAATAAATTATTACCCAAATTTCCTTTAAGCTTGGATATTCCAGTAAAGCTGGATATTCCATTTCAATTGAAACGTACTTATACCGTTCCTGTAAAAATTGTTTTTGATGGGCCCGTTTATTTTGCTTTTGATGAGTCGGTTGATTTGCCTGTGAAGCATCAATTTAAGCCAAGCTTTTATATGAATGATGCGATTAATATGAGTAAGATTTCTTCTTTTGATGCAATCATGTATAACTCGGTGCAACAGACCAAAGCTAATCTAGATATGCAAATGGAATTGCCTTTGAAGAATGTAAGACCTTGAGATAGATCAAGGTCGAATGATAATGAGGAAGGGGACTTGAGATAGTTTAGTTTTCTAGAATATTTTCTATTTCCTGCTCCAGTCTTTCATGGAATTTTTCTACTGTCATATTTTTGAAGAATCTATTTCTATTAACATAAGGTAGAGCTTCTGCCACCAATTGATTATATAAAGGATCGTTTACATATTTCGCCAGTACAAGTCGTGATATTGCACCTAAGCCTGTAATATATTCTTTTTCATCACCATGATTGAGCCATTGGTTTAATGTTTCTATATCTTGGTGCTTTTCTGCGTCATAAATAAGAAAATCATAAATTTGCTGGAAAATCATTTTTAATTGTTTTGGATTGGTAATAGATGAAAAATTTCCCTCTATACCATGTATAGTTGGGATGTATTGAAAAGTATAACCATTAATATGATGCTGTCTAAGAATATTAATTGCTATATCTGGTGTAACCTGTACAAAACTCGTTACTGCAATACATGTATATCCGAGTGGATTCGATGAAGTTATAATTAAAATATCTTCATATACTTTTTCATGAAAATTTCTGTACAACCTAAGACCATCGTTATACTGATTTTTCTTTTTCTGCTCAATAAAATGTATAGTATCTTTATTTAACTCCAACCATTGTTTTGCAAAGGTCACCAATTTATCTCCATTTGGTGGAATAGCCTTAAATTGCTCTAGTTGCTCTTGAGTTACAGGACTCACCGCATCCAGCATTCTTTCAATATTGTGTTGGTCTGGGAAAATTTGTTCCTGACTAAAAAAGAGATAAGACCTTGCATCAAAGGCAACTAGGTCATGTTGGCGTAAAGTCTCAATCAAGATTTTATAGAGATATTTACTTTTAACCAATAAACCTTGTTCAATCTTAAAGACATTGTCAGCAGCATCAAAGTAACGTGTTACATTGGTAAAAGAACCAATAATTTCTTCATCAAAATTTGTGGCAAGCTCAGGATTGGTGACGATATTCTCTACATTAAGCAGCCAATTTTTAAACTTTTCTGTAAATCCTGTACATTGAGAATTGGTTGCGTAATATTCTGCTTGTGCCAACGAGTCAATTGTGACCTCAGGATGATGTTGTTTCGCATCCCAAATATAAAATAATGATGACACTTATTTTTATCCTGTAATTTTTTTAAGTGATTAATTATACTCATAAAATTAATGGAATACGAAAATTTTTGCTTAATGTGGTTAAGATTGAAATAAAAACTGTTGTTACATTCAATTTTCTATTCGAGAATTTTCTTAAAATGTGGCAAAATAGTCCGCTTTTAAGAATTTGAGGATTGGCACATGCGCTTTGTTGATGAAGCAGTCATTATCGTAGAGGCTGGCGACGGTGGCAATGGCGTAGCCAGTTTTCGCCGTGAAAAATTTGTCCCTTTTGGTGGCCCAGATGGCGGTGATGGGGGACGTGGCGGAAGTGTATTTATTCAAGCCGATGATGATACCAGCACACTGGTAGATTACCGTTATACGCGTCGCTATCGTGCAGAACGTGGTAAAAATGGTTCGGGTGCGAACTGTTCTGGTCGTGGTGGTGAAGACGTTATTTTGAAAGTGCCAGTCGGTACAACCATTGTCGATACCGAATCTGGTGACATTATTGGTGACTTGGTCGCTGATGGTCAGCGCGTAAAAGTTGCTCATGGTGGTGATGGTGGTTTAGGTAATACTCACTTTAAATCATCAACCAACCGTTCGCCACGTAAGTGTACGCACGGTATCAAAGGTGAATATCGAGAAGTCCGTTTAGAGTTGAAAGTACTTGCAGATGTTGGCTTACTGGGTATGCCAAATGCGGGTAAATCAACGTTCATTCGTGCAGTCAGCGCAGCAAAACCAAAAGTTGCAGATTATCCATTTACCACGATGGTACCAAACCTCGGTGTGGTCGATGCGGATCGTCATCGTTCATTTGTAATGGCAGATATTCCAGGATTAATCGAAGGGGCTGCTGAAGGTGCTGGTCTAGGAATTCGTTTCCTTAAGCATTTGGCGCGTACGCGTATTCTTTTGCATATTGTTGATGTTCAACCAATTGATGGTTCTGACCCAGCACATAATGCAAGAGCGATTTTAGGTGAGTTAGAAAAATTCTCTCCAACATTGGCAAAACTGCCAGTGGTCTTGGTATTAAATAAACTGGATCAAATTGCAGAAGAATCAAGAGAAGAATGGTGTCAGCACATTCTCGATGAATTGCAATGGGAAGGTCCTGTATTTAAAACTTCTGGTCTTATGTCGGAAGGAACCAAAGAAGTTGTGTATTACTTAATGGATCAAATTGAGCAACAACGTGAGCGCGAAGTTGAAGATCCTGAGTATGCAGCAGAAGTGAAAGCATTCCGTGAGCAGCTTGAAGCTGAGACACGTGAACAAACCATCGCAGCGAAAGAAGCATATCGTGCCATGCGTAAAGCACAGCGTGAAGCTGGTTTGGACGATGATGAAGACTTTGATGACGATGAAGACGAAGGCGATGTAGAAAGTGTCTACATTCGTGACTAGTAAACCGAGGGAAAAATGATAGAAGTGGTCGATGGGCAACGTCAGCTCAATGCGTGTAAACGAATCGTTGTTAAAATCGGATCATCTTTACTCACTGCAAATGGGCAGGGTTTAGATCTAAATGCAATTTCGCACTGGGCGAAACAAATTGCAGATCTACACAATGCTGGACATGAGATTATTCTGGTGTCTTCAGGTGCAGTTGCAGAAGGGATGGTGCGCATGAAACTTGCGAGTCGACCCACTGATCTACCCAGTTTACAAGCTTGTGCTGCTATTGGCCAAATGGGTTTAATCCATACATGGTCAAGCGTACTGGATCAACATGGGATCCAAACTGCACAAGTCTTACTCACGCATGATGATCTCGCTGATCGTCGTCGTTATCTCAACTCTTGTGATGCTTTGCAGAACTTGATTGATTGGCATGTCATTCCAGTGATTAATGAAAATGACACCGTCTCTACTGACGAAATTCGGTTTGGTGATAACGATACTTTGGCGGCAATGGTTGCGGGTCAAGTACAAGCAGAATTGTTGATTATCTTAACGGATCAACAGGGTATGTTTGACTCAGATCCACGTAGCAATCCAAATGCAAAATTGTTCTCTGCTGTTCGAGCACTCGATGATCGTTTGTTTGAAATGGCGGGTGGCGGTGGCGTGCTTGGTCGCGGTGGTATGGTCACCAAAGTTCGTGCTGCGCGCTTAGCGGCAAAGTCGGGTTGTCCGACGTTGATCGCGAGTGGTGAAAGTGACAACGTATTAGCACGCTTAATGGCGGGTGAGATGTTGGGTACCTTATTCACCACAGACAATGATCGTGTGACTGCACATCAGCAATGGTTGGCTGCACATTTGCAAACCGCGGGTCGTTTAGTGATTGATGATGGTGCTGTTGAAGCGATTAAGCTCAAGCATCGTAGTTTATTGCCTGTCGGAGTCAGAGCAATTGAAGGACATTTTGATCGTGGTGATGTGGTTGAATGTGTTGATAAGAACGGTGGTCGTATCGCAGTAGGTCGTGTGAATTTTAGTTCACGTTCTGCCGAAATGATCAAAGGTTTATCATCAGAAAAAGTCTACCAAGTTTTAGGTGAAGCACGATCGCTAGAAATGATCCATCGTGATCATATGGCAATCTACTAAACTGTTTGAAATAAAAAAAGCTCGCATTAAGCGGGCTTTTTTATTTCTGCTTGATTTAATTGTTTTAGCTCTAAGGTGGGAAGTGCTTGCTCTTCTCCCATCATATAAGGATAGTCTGCTAAAGAGAGCATCTCTAAATCTTCTTCGCTATTGCCATAGGCGTAAATCGTTTGATAATTTTCTAAATTATATGTTTGCAAAATACGTAATTTCTTTTGCTCGCTACTACAATCTTCCGAACGATAGCGACCCGTTAAAAGCCCATCTTTACGCTCAGTTTGAGTGCACAATAATTCAATATTGAGAACTTCACAAATTGGGTCTAAATATAGATCAACCGATGCTGAAACAAGGACAACATGATCGCCACGTTGTTGATGCAGTTGAAGTTGCTGGAATAAATCTGGATCTAATTTTTTAATCAGTTTCTGCGCATATTCTTGGGCGAGTTGCTCAACAAAATCTACAGAAATGTCTTTAAACATACTTTGGAATAAACGTGGTCGCATGGCATGCGCAGGGTAGAGTCGTAAATAGTAGGCTTGAATCCAAGGTAGGACTTTCAAGCCTCTTTTGACAATATGGCGTTTTGATAATGCAAAGAAAATAAACCCTGTAAAACTATCTCTCGGATAAAGTGTTCCATCAAAATCAAATAAAGCAAGATTTAGAGTTTTATGCGTTTCGCTCTTTGCATGCATGTTTCATATCGTCCATTAACGCGACTGGCAAACCAATTGGTATTATAGTCACGACTCAGTTTAGGGCCTGAAATAACGACTTCAGGCATAATTGCATAAATAGGTTCTTTATTGGTTTTACTTTGATACAGCTTTTGAACAGCTAAATAAGTTTGCGTATCTTCGAATTTCTTCTCTTTTTCTTTCTTCAAGTCCGCACGAATTTGACGCGGAGTAACCAGAATTTTATTGTTGGTAAACGCTGAGATCACTTCTTTTTCAGATTGGCTCAGTGCTGATTGTACATTCCCATCTTTATTATAAAGTAACAGGTCGCCATCTAAATCAAGGTCTTTACCTTGTATGACTTCAAGCATCTTTTGAAAAGCTGCATTACGGCTTGAATACATGCCAGAATTGTAGTCGGCAAATCGATAGATGGCTTTGTCATAATCAGCAGAATATTCCATCAAACGATGGATGCCATAATATAGACCACCATATTGGGTATAGAGGTCATTACGTAGTTCAGCAATATTTCCGCTTTGACGTTTATGTTCTTTGGCATAATTAATATGCACTTGCATAGAACCCAATGTAGTAATCGGGTTCATTTTCTCGCCAATATCTTGTCCAACCAATTTTGCAGCACCTGTCAGGGCACTGACATGATAATGCTTCGACATATAGTCAAAAATTTCACGATAAAGCAAATCGAGTTCGCGCTCTGTTCTTACTTTGCGCATTTGACTCATGTAGTTATTTTCTGGTGACGGTTGGTTTTTGAGTACATCCTCAAAATAACCCGCTACAGTACCTCCAATGGTTTCACCTAATTTAGCTTCAAACTTCTCTTTGAGGCGCGTATTGATTTCCTGAACTGCTTTTTCACCTAAGCCAGGCACAGCAGGATCAGCGACAAAGTTGGACTCTTGATCGACCACTGCCACAATGCTGCATACATTTTGTTTGGTTTTAGGAATGCTCAGTTGTTGCATAATATCAAAGATATCTTGCGACCAAGACTGACGATCATTCACACGTGGCGGCAGCACTTTTGTAATTTGTTCTGCCTTCATTTCGGGTTCTTTATTATTTGACCACCAAGCATTATCACCACAAGCCACTAAGCTTATGCTGATTGCCAAGAGGCTAAATGTTTTGAATAGAGGACGAGTCGAAAACGATTGGTTCATAATGAAGACAACACCGCACAAAAAGATGAGCCGAACGGGCGAATGAAGTATACTATGTTGATCAGAAATTGTAAGAAAATATATGTATATTGGTTCATATCAACTGTCAAATAATTTGATCGTTGCTCCGATGGCAGGCGTTACTGACCGTCCTTTTAGAACACTGTGCAAATACTTTGGTGCTGGGCATGCAGTCAGTGAAATGATGACTGCAGATAAGACACTTCGTATGAGCAAAAAGAGCTTATATCGGGCCAATTTTGATGGTGAGCTTGCACCAATCTCTGCTCAAATCGCAGGTTCTGATCCTGAGCAACTGGCAGAAGCTGCACGCTATCAAGTGGCAAATGGTGCGCAGATTGTTGATATCAATATGGGTTGCCCAGCCAAGAAAGTATGTAACAAACTCGCGGGTTCGGCTTTATTGCAAGACGAAGATCTTGTGGCGCGTATTCTCGATGCCGTAGTTTCTGCAGTGGATGTGCCAGTCACTTTAAAAACCCGATTAGGTTTTTTAAATGGCCATGAGAATATTTTACGTGTGGCTAAACGCGCCGAAGAATCTGGAATTGCAGCATTAGCGCTACATGGTCGTACCCGTGAAGATATGTATTTGAATACTGCACGCTATGAGTTGATTAAGCAGGTTAAAGAATTGATTGATATCCCATTGATTGCCAACGGTGATATTGATAGTCCTGAAAAAGCCAAATATGTACTGGATTATACTGGTGCAGATGCCATTATGATTGGGCGTGCAGCCCAAGGCCGACCTTGGATATTCCGAGAAATTGCGCATTACTTAAAAACGGGTGAGCATCTCGCTGCGCCTGATATTGCTGAAGTTAAAGCCGTATTATTGGGGCATCTGGCTGAGTTATATGATTTTTATGGTGAATACTCAGGCTGTCGTATTGCCCGTAAACATATTGCTTGGTATACCAAAGGCTTACGTTCAAGTAATGAGTTTCGTCAGAATATGTATAAAGTTGAAAATACGGCTGATCAAGCCAAAGTGGTGGAATCATATTTCGATGAATTACTTGATCAAGGACTACGTATGAGTGATGTACAAGTTGAACAAGTGAATTTATTGGATATTTAATAATTATTTTAATTGCATTGAAAAAGCCTGTAATTCAAATCGAATTACAGGCTTTTTTATTACGATAAATGAGCTGTGATTTTTTGCAGAATTTGCAAGATCACATCAAACTCGCTTTGTAATGGTGTGCTTTTACGGGTCACTAAAGCCAGTGTGCGGCTTGGTGCAGCTTCAATTGCTTTTACATCAATATCTTCATTGAAATGAATCATGCTATTTTTAAGCGCGATCTCAGGTAAAAGAGTAAAGCCTAAATCAGACGATACCATTTCAACCAGCGTTGGTAATGAACTTGCTTTTAAGCGATGATCATTTTTACGCTCACCCACAGGGCAGGCGCTTAAAGCATGGTCACGTAAGCAATGTCCTTCCTCGAGTAACATTAAACGAGATAAATCTAAATCATCTAATGAGTTGGCATTGGCAGCATTGGTATCTTTCTTGTTATAAACAAGGAAGAGGTTCTCTTTGGCAATTTCTGAAACTTTTAGACTGCGCGTATCAAACGGAAGCGCAAGTACAATCATGTCTAAATTACCATGTTCCAACTTCTCTACAATCTTTTCGCTTTGCGCTTCATGTAAATGTAGTTGGATTTTTGGCAATTGCTGATGAACTTCATCTAAGAGTTGAGTCAGAATGAAAGGTGCAATTGTTGGAATAATACCGAGATGTAAATCACCTGTTAATGGTTCACTCATCTCTCGACTTAAACGCATCAGGTCTTGTGCATCAGCAAGCAACACTCGTGCTCGCGCCACCACTTGCTCACCTAATGGGGTTAAACGGACGTTTTGACGATCACGCTCAACTAAGACGCCACCTAATAAACGCTCTAATTCCATGATGCCACCAGACAATGTTGACTGGGTGACAAAGGAACGACGCGCTGCTTCAGTAAAATGTAAAGTTTCTGACAACGTAACTAAATATGATAGCTGTCTTAATGAGGGTAATGCAGCCATAGAGTCCTAGTGTGATGATCTAAAGTGGTGAGCGAACAAACCACTAAGTTGTGGAATGAAATGTGCAGGAATATCATGCCCCATTCCTTGAATTAATTCAAACTTAGCACCAGAAATTGCTTTTGCAACAGCTTTCCCGTGACTCGGTGGTAACAGGCGATCTTTTGAACCGTGTACAACCAAAGTCGGCTGAGTAATCGTCTTGTTCAATGGTAACAAAGAACCTGTACATAATATTGCTAAAAATTGTTGAAGTACACCCGCTGGATAAAAACTACGTCGATATAATTTGCGGATGGTTTGAATTGATTCGACTGGATTGACATAACCAGGCGAACCGATAATACGGAAAACATTTAAACTGTGATTAATAATTGTTTCTTCATCATGCCCTTCAGGTTTACCTAATAAACTGAAAAGCTGCTTTGGAAAAGGCGGAGGTAAAAACGGTTGATTGTTACTCGTAAATAGCAAACCGATTTTTTCTACTTTTTCTGGATATTTCGCAGCAACAATCTGTGAAATCATTCCGCCCATTGAGGCACCAATAATATAGGCTTTCTCAATACCTAATTGATCAATCAGCATCGCCACGTCATCGGCCATATCATATAAGGTATAAGGTGCACCTTCATTGCGAAGACCGAACATGAAGCGGCTCATTAGTTTCATGGTATTGAGCCGTTTGCCTTTATTCCGAATTTTTGAAGATAAACCAATATCACGATTATCAAAGCGAACTACACGGAAACCTTGATCGATTAATGCCTTACAGAAAAAATCAGGCCAAAACAGCATTTGTGCACCTAAACCCATGATCAATAAGATGGTTGGATGCTCAGGATTCCCGCCCATTTCAACATGTAGTTCAATGCCATTGCCCAAAGTAACTTTGGTTTCCTGCATAAAAGAAGCATATGGTGACACGTTAAATTGGAGGGCACTGTTCATGATCTTCGTTCCAAATTGAATTCTTCTTATTGCGTAGAGAGTTTGGAGGAAATTCTTTTCTCAACAAACTCTCGTATTTAAACCTTAAACTTGCGCTGGAATCAAGTCTGGAACCAGCTTGGTGAGCGTTAAACGTTGTTTTCCTGCAGTTGCGCCTAACAGTACAAAACCTCTCAAGGTTCCTTCACCATCAGCCGCTTTGGCAAGCATACCGTCATCAAACTCTTCAGTTTCCCAGTTCACATCCACATTAAGCGGTGCAGGTAAAACCGTCAATGGCGCAGCAGGTGTTTTTACTGCAACTGGCATAGCAGGGTAGTGTACCGCTGTGCTTTGACCACTGAGCGTTTTTGCTAAAGCGCGTGCTTGCTGCATAATTGGCATCACATATGGCAATAAAGTGCCATTCACTTCTGCGCAGTCACCGACGGCATAGATATCCGCTTGATTGGTTTCTAAAAGGGTGTTGGTAATAATGCCACGACTGGTTTGAATGTCTGCTGCTTTTGCTAAAGAAATATTCGGTTGTAAGCCAATTGCAGAAAGCACAATATCAGCGACCAGTGTTTTACCATTAGCTAAGGTGACTTCGTAGTCTTCACCATTATTAATCTTGGTTACTTTTTCCACGGTGGTGGAGAGTGCAAATTTAATGCCTGCTTGTTCTAAATTAGTCTTAAAGGCTTCAGCGACATGGTTTGGCAATAAGCGACCGAGTGGCTGAGGGGCTAAGTCAATCACAGTAACGTCATATTGGCTATGCAATAAGTCATTGGCAAATTCACAGCCAATCAGACCTGCACCAAGAATAACCACGCGTTTGTCTTTACGCTTGGCAAGATTTTCACGGAAGATACGATAGTCGACCAATGAGTTCACGACATGAATGTCATCACTACCATCACCAGCAATCGCTAAACGGATAGGGTTTGCACCGACAGCCAATACTAACTTTGAATAAGGTTGAGTAATTGTTTGCCCATTTTTTTCTAATGTAAGCTCATGGCTTTCGGCATTGATTGCTTTCACCCATGTGTCTGCATCAATGCGCATATTCAATTGAGTTGCCATCTTTGTCGCATCGCCTAAAGCGATTTGTTCTGGTGCTTTATTCCCTGCAAAGGCATTAGATAATGTTGGTTTTGCATAATTTACCGCATCATCTGCACAGATCATAACCAGTTCTTGTTCAGGACTTAGTTTACGAAACTCTCGTGCTACGGTGTAACCTGCCATGCCCGATCCGATGATAACGATAGGATGCATTCTATTCTCCAGTATTTTCTTATTTAAAAACAAACAATAGCAAAAAAAAGACCATGATCATTGTCACGGCCTTCTCGATCTATTTAGATTTCAATCATTTCAAAATCAGCTTTTGAAACGCCGCAATCTGGGCAAGTCCAATCATCTGGGATGTCTTCCCATTTGGTCCCTGCTGCAATGCCGTCTTGTGGCCAACCTTCTGCTTCGTCGTAAATCCAACCACAAACGATACATTGATATTTTTTCATGTGACTCTCCAAACTGATAGGTATGTTCAAG